>JAYUSC010000220.1:0-1905 GCA_043755885.1 Pseudanabaena sp.
ACACAAAGAAGAGCTAGGCTCTCCTCTCTGTCCCTGTCGCTATTATGAAGACAAGGAAGCTGAAGTTAAAGATACCTATTGGAACTGCCCTTGTGTGCCGATGCGAGAGCGCAAAGAATGTCACTGTATGTTGTTTCTGACTGAAGGCAGTCCTTTTGTTGGCACGAAGCAAGAACTAGAAGTAGTTGAAATTGTCTACGATGCCTAAATTCTAAAAAATAGAGGTGATGTTTTGCATTACCTCTATTTTTTATCGGTCGATCGCACCCAACAAACTTTTCCAGATTTAGCAAGCTCTAGGGCTTTTGAGACAGATTCACTCAGATTTTGCCATGTCACTTGCTGATCAAACAGTAACTTACTAACTTTGGCTAAAGCTTGCGATCGCTCATGCCGAATTTTAGAAAACATCAGGGGATCGATTTTTTGATAGCTAGCATTGCGAGCTTCTAGCATCGACTCATGCACAATGATGGCAACTTCCGAACCAATATTCATTTGGGCGTAGTGACGCAAATGACCAATCCCCTTTGACGCTGTGGCATACAGAGGCGGTAGACGATTTAAAGTTCGGGCTAGTACATCTTCAAGACGGATAAATCGCAGATCAGATGAAGGGAATTTCTCCGCTCTCGTTTGCGCCATTCTAATTACTATTCGCTCCAAAGAATGGACTAACTGATGCGATTCCATCATATAAACGTCATATTCTTTCTGTTTAGACTCAGGGGCAGTACTGCTTTTTTGCATAGATTTAGACTTACTCAAATACATTTGCGAATTTATTTGACGCTGCCCAAAAGAGCCGTATTTATTAACACGCGGCGATAAATTTCCAGAATTATATTTTGCGATCGCATTTTCTAGATTGTCTTCTAAGGCTCTGGGCAAGTCACACCACATCAGATTTTTCCAACCGAGCCTATCTTGGACTTCCAGCAAAGCGTAGGGGGCATTGGCTACTTCAACAGATTCTAGAGGTTGATGCTCCCGCAATGGATCGAGACGCACTGCTAAAAAGGCTTGACGAGTTACCTTTGTAATCTCGGCTTGCATAGCTGTACATTCTTGTCTCTTAATTTGCAAGCTAATATCTGTAGATGCAAACATCGGTGGGAGTCGATTTAATGTATAGGCAATCACCTCGTCAATATTATATTTATGTCTAATCCCACTGCCTAAGCCCTGAATTTGAGCATTAGCTTCTCTATTAACAAATTCAAGCAGGACGTTGCGGCAAGATTCCATGAGATTGACTGAATATCGATAAACTTAGATTTCGAGAAGCTTTGATGAGGCTGTTAGCGAAGTAGAAGCGATTATGAATGCAAAATTGTTGATTGCACAATACTTTCGGCTTTTAGTAAATAAGAAAATTCTCCATTATCGTTAATATACCCTTTAAGATATGGTCTCAATGTCGCTGGTACAGAGCTAATATTTTGGTCAAAAGTATCATTGGGAATATGGACAACTCCCAAAATCTTAGGCGCGATTAAAGCCAGCGAGAGTTGCTGCACTGATATCAGAATTACTTCATAGAGCCCAATATTTTGATCTAGCGGTTGCAAACCCAATAGCATTGCTAAATCGATCGCCCAATAAACGCGGCGACGACGGCTTAATATGCCTAAGATGCAAGATGGTTTATTTGGCACAGGCATAATGTGAGAAGCCTTAATCGTCAAAACTTCTTGGATAAATTCACTTTCAAGTAAGCCAGTAGTTTGTGGATCGATCACAAATTTTAGACAAGTATCAAGCCCTTTCTCTTGCTGTACGCTCATCTTTCCTTCTGGGATGCGATCGACACTATGTAGAAGTGTTTGCATGGACATATATCAACTTTAGTAAACATTAACTAAATCACTCAGCATAATTAAAACCCCAAAAACCGTACCGCCC
>JAYUSC010000221.1:0-4400 GCA_043755885.1 Pseudanabaena sp.
TACCATAACCACTGGCTCCGAAATCTTCTGATTGCTTCTTCCCTCAATGGAAGGGGTATCGGTGTATTTATCAAACACAAACTAATTTAGAACCAGAGATGTTGAAATGAAATCAACTATCGATCCTATAGTTTGGGATTATGCCAAGTTCAATGATTTGATGATTGTCTCGAAAGATTCAGATATGCACGACCTTAGCCTAGTATTTGGGAATCCACCAAAGGTTATCTGGATTCGACTTGGCAACTGTTCGACTTCACAAGTTGAAAATTTATTGCGTCAGAATTTTGAAGCTATCAAGTTATTTTACCAAGACGCGTATTTATCATTGCTTTCCCTATCATAAATCATTAAGGGAACCCCAAGAAAAAATGCCCCATATAAAACCCAAAAATGTTGCGGCGGGCTACGCCCGCCGTAACATTTTTGGGTTCAATTATTTCTTGTAAGTCCCTAACAGTTTATTGGCGATCGCAATATAGCAAACCTTTATGGCGATAGATTGTCGCTGACCATACAGCCGAAACCGACAATAGCGCTTTCCTTAGGTGATGGCATAGCTGCCCAGAACTTTGAGGTTTTCGGTCACGGATTGAAGATCTTGTAAGGCTTCACTGACGTTAGGATCATCGATGGGGGCTTCGATGTCGAGGAAGAAAATATATTCGCCTAGCGATCGCTTAGTGGGGCGAGACTCGATGCGGCTCAAGTTGATTTTGCGATCGGCGAATACTAATAAAGGCTTAACTAAAGCTCCTGGCATATTGCGTTTGAGACTAAAGGCAAGCGATGAATGTGTGCCTTTAGTCGTGGGTGCAGTGCGCCCTAAGACTAAAAAACGGGTGCAATTATCGGGTTGATCGTTAATCGGAAATTTCAGAACTGGCAGGTTGTAAATTTCAGCGGCGCGTTGTGAGGCGATCGCAGCTACAGTCACATCGTCGGCAACGATATGTAAGCCATCGGTAGTCGAGTCAGTCGCAATCTGCTGTACGGTGGGCAAATTGCGATCAAGCCATTGCTGACATTGGGCTAAACCTTGAGGATGGGAATAGACAACTTTGATTTCTCTCAGACTTTCAGCGCGGGTAATCAAAGCATGGGCGATCGGCAAGACGATCGCCTGTTGAATTTGCAAAAATTCCGATTGCCAAAGGCTATCAAGGGTCATGGTTACGCCCCCTTGGATCGAATTCTCGACAGGTACTACCGCAATATCAACATCGCCATGCTCGGCAGCATTAATTGCTTGGGGAATGGTGGGATAGGGACACATCCGCGCAGGATCATGCTCTAAGTCTGGATGGCTAAGCTGCAAATATTGCAATGCCGCTATTTCCGAATATGTACCTGCGGGACCAAGGTAAGCGATCGTTGTCATAAAAAAATAATCATGAATCCAAATAGGCGGCACTTCGCGCCGCCTATTTGGATTCTATACTACATTTGTAGGTGCTAATTCTGCTATTTTTGATGAGAGTAATTGAGACTTATTCTTAAGCAACATGTAGGTATCCATTTCACCTCTACCCTTGACAAATATTTTGCCGCGATGCCAGAATTCATACTTATGTCTGAGTAGCTCATAGGTAGCTTGTGTGACTTGAATACCGCCTGCTAACCCATGAGATTCCATCCGACTAGCGACATTGACAGCATCACCCCAAAGATCATAAATAAATTTACGAATGCCAATCACCCCAGCGACAACTGGTCCCGTGTTAATCCCAATTCGCAAACTGAAGGTAGTACCATCCCCGCGTTTAAAAGTGGAAATTGATTTTTGCATCGCTAGAGCCATCTCCGCGATCGCTTCTGCGTGATCAGAGCGAGGGGTTGGCAACCCACCAACCACCATATAAGCATCACCAATTGTTTTGATTTTTTCTAATCCCAACTGATCGGCAAGCATGTCAAAAGAAGAGAAGATACCATTGAGCATGGTCACTAATTCATTGGGGGAAACCTGAGATGAGAGCGCCGTAAAGTCCACAATATCCGCAAACAATATCGAGACATTTTCTGATCTTGATGCGATCGCATTATTTCCGCTCTTCAGTTGATTGACAATCTCTTTCGGCAAGATATTGAGTAATAAATTTTCAGATTTTTCTTGTTCGGCTTTGAGAGCTTGTTCAGCCTGTTTCCGCTCTGTAATATCTTGCACAAGCCCTTCAAAGGAAATAAAGTTTCCCTGTTCATCATAGTTAGCTCTAGCATTAATCAATATCCAAATGATACTGCGATCGCTTTTATAAACCAAAGCTTCAAAGCTAGCAACTGAGCCATTAGTGGCAATCTGATCCAGAAATTCTTGATAACGCTGTGGTTCTGTAAATAGTCGATATGGATCGGTTGCAACTTCAGTCAAGAGCTGCGTAGGCGTTTCATAGCCATAAATACTCGCAAGTGCAGGATTGGCATTGATATAACACCCATCCGTTTGCGCCTGAAAAATGCCCTCGATCGCATGTTCAAAGATGCTGCGATACTTCTCTTCTGCTTGGCGAAGAGATTCTTCGATCTGTTTTTGATGACTAATATTGACGATCACCCCATCCCAGACTGTATCACCATTTTCATGACGATAAGGTTGAGAAATAATTCGCACCCATTTAACTTTCTTAAAGAAACTAGAGACTCGATATTCATGCTCAAAAGGCATTAGTTCCTCGGCAGATCTTCGCATCATTTCATTGAGTTCCGCCCGATCTTCAGGATGAGCCATATCAAATACCCATTCCAAATGCTCTGCAAACTCTTCAACAGATATGCCAAAGATTTGTTGAGTGCGAGGACTAATATACGGCATCGAGACGCTACCATCGGGATGTAAAACTGCGCGATAAACTACTCCTGGGACATTATTTGCGATCGCAGACAATCTTTGCTGACTTTCGCGTAGCAGGACTTCTGCTTGTTGACGATCTGTCGCTTCGTTTTGTAGATTTTTGATCGTTTTTTGTAATTGGAGCGTGCGTTGCTCAATCCGCCGTTCCAATAATTCATTTGCCTCACGCAACTCACCTTCAACATTTAATAGATCAGACTGCGATTTGAGTAAGCGCTGATTCGCTTTAAACATTTTAGACATCGCGGCCCGGGTGATCTCAGGAGCAAGTTGATTACGACCTTTGCCCTGACCCCGACCTAATAAACGGGTAATTGTAAATTCCAGATCTTGAGATTCTTTTTCAAATCTCCAACCGCGTTGAATGCCTTGAGCAATTTCCGTAAGCATCTCAATTACGACAATTGATTGGTTTGGATTTAACTCCTCTGCGCCCAACCAAGGTAGTGGTTTAATCGGATCAACTGTGTATAAGATTGCAAATTCTCCTGTCGAATTAACTTCAGCAACCCGACAGGCTGTGGCAATGTGATGGTTAGACGCAATCATCATTTTGCCGGCAGGCGCTAAACAGATTTGATCGTAGACAGCTTTACGAACTGTTAATACATCAAAAGTTTGAGCAGCTTCAACTGCTTGCTTCCACAAAAATACTTGGGTATAGGCAGATTGCATGACCGCATTAACGGCTAGCTGCTCCTGCTCTACGTCAAACCAAATAGCAGCTTTACGCAAAAAATCTTGATTTGTGGCTGTGTCTAAGCTTTGAAAATAATTGGCGCAAGCAAGATGCCCTGCGATCGCATATAGTTCTATATTTTTACTGAGTTGTCGCAGTTCCACATCCGTGAATCGCATTGATAAAATAGGAAGATCGCTCGCTTTAATTCCAGATTCGGCATATTGCTGTAAAAAAGCAACTGACTGTTCTGAATTTAAGGTGCTAATGACCGCATCAGGAGCAATATGCTTGATTTTAGCAATACTATCGCGATAATCATTCATGTCACGGGGCATGTAGTCTTCACACAATAACAAACCATTTTGTTGCTTGATTTGAGCGCGAATAATTTTATTCACCGTACGTGAATAAATTCCGTCAGTGCCGATCAAGGAAATGTTATTTCCTTTATTTTGTAGTAACCAATTAATCGCGGGTTGCACGACCTGATTGGGGCAAGCACCTGTATAAAATACATTTTTAGAAGCTTCTAGTCCTTCGTAATAGTAGGGATACCAAAGTTGAGCTTGATGTTTTTCGAGGATGGGAATAATACTTTTGCGAGATGAAGATGATCCGCCACCAAATAAGTTGCGAATACCCAATTCTGACATCAGATATCGAGCTTGTACCGTAATGTTGTAGTCATTAGAGGCGATATCGACAACGATTGGTTCGACAATTTTTCCTAATACGCCGCCAGATTGATTAATCTCGGCGATCGCCATCAAGGTGGCTCTTCTGAGTATATGGGGATAAGCAAATCTAATGAGAAAGACAAGCAAGTAATCTAGATCTAAAGTTTATAAAATTCACAAAGCCATAAGC
>JAYUSC010000222.1:0-1898 GCA_043755885.1 Pseudanabaena sp.
GGCGCGAAGCGCCCGCAACATAATATATAAAGAACTAATACTAAATTTAGGAGAGTTTGTTTGTCCAAAGAAGATTCTATTGAAATGGAGGGGACGGTAACTGAGTCTCTTCCTAATGCTATGTTTCGGGTTTCCCTCGATAATGGCTTTAATGTACTTGCTCACATCTCAGGCAAGATCCGTCGAAATTACATCAAGATTTTGCCAGGCGATCGCGTGAAGGTGGAACTAACGCCCTATGACCTTACCAAAGGACGCATTACTTACCGCCTCAAAAATCAAGGCGGCGGCAAGAAATAAACAAAACAAAAAAGAGGCAACTTTACTAAGTAAAGTTGCCTCTTTTTTGTTTTGTAAAATAGGCTGTAAAACTCAAGAATTAATAGTGCAGCGCTCCACGCTGCACTATTAATTCTTGGGTGAGAAGGGAATATACATTTTGGTAGCAGTTCAGAGGGATTCAGGGAATAAAAGAGAGTGGGGAATACTACCAGAACGAGCAGCAGAGACAGATTCAGCTAAAAAGCCAAGAATATTACGTTCTTGTACGGGGCAACCGCTTGCGCCAACTCTGTGCGCGTGATTTAGTCATTCCTGAATTTATACCAAAGATTAAAAAGCTGCTTTTACTGTTCTAGCAAAGATGTACCGATTTCAGCCGAGGCTCCAACTCGTTCCGAGATTTGAATAAAGTCCCATTCGAGATGTGCCCAGCATAGTTGTCTGCGTTACACATCCACCCAGTTATAAGCTGGGTATCGGTCACTCAAAGCAGTATAGATATGAGGTATACAGAGCTTTGCATTATGACGGATAGAAATCCAACCCATAAAGAAAAAATGCAGAATCATAAGATGCCAGAGATTCTATGAACATAGATATAAATTTCTTGTTTTCAATGTGTATACGATAGAGAGAGTTACTAACGAACTAATGGAAACTTCTATGGATTTCAGTGCTGCACTACCAATTTTTGCGATTACCTTGCGCGAAGGTGTCGAAGCCGCCCTTGTAGTGGGCATTGTGATGGCATATCTCAAAAAAGCCGATCGCAGTTCGCTTAATCCTTGGGTATTTGGTGGCATTGGTGCAGGACTATTAGCTAGCTTTGTGGTGGGGATATTACTAAATTGGTTTTTAAAACAAGTCGAAAGCACGGAACCAAACCAAGCTGCTTTTTATGGACAATTGTGGCAGGGCATTTTGGGAATCACGGCGATCGCCATGTTGAGTTGGATGTTGGTATGGATGACTGAAAATGCTAAAGCGCTGAAAGGAGAAATTGAGGGACGAATTGGCAAGGCGATCGCAAATGAAAAGAATGCAGGTTGGGCGGTATTCACGTTGATTTTAATCGCAGTTTTGCGCGAAGGTTTTGAGGTGGTGATTTTTATCTCGGCAAAGCTGCAAGGTGGACTTGTACCAATTTTGGGTGCGATCGCAGGTTTAGTCGGTGCAGTTGCGATCGGAATTGCTTTGTTTCAGTTCGGGATTCGGATTAATCTCAAAGTGTTCTTTCAAGCGATGGGAGTATTTCTATTACTAATCGTCGCGGGGCTAGTCATCAGTGCGATCGGGCATCTTGACAAAGCCGTAGCCGCCTATGCTGAACTCTCGCAAACTTCACTTTGTTTCCCAACCGAGGCAACAGGTTTAACTTCTTGTTTGCTCGGTGGTCTAGTTTGGGATGTGCATGAGATTTTGCCAGACAAAGAATTTCCTGCCATCTTGCTCAAAGCTTTGTTTGGTTTTCGCGATCGCCTATTTCTTGGACAAGCGATCGCCTACTTTACGTTCCTAACCGCTGCGGGGTTGCTATATTTCCAAAGCCTTGCGGACAAGCCGAGTAAAATAATTAATTGAAAACCCAAATTTGTAAAGTTGCGCCCCTGAGGGGC
>JAYUSC010000223.1:0-4382 GCA_043755885.1 Pseudanabaena sp.
CAACTAGGGATAGACAGATAGTATATTTCATATAAGTTTGAGGAATAGATTGTAGATTAGCGGCTTAAATCAATGCAAAGCGCTGTAGCTATTCAAAGCTACAAATTGAAGCAGGTTTCACTGGACAATCTGTCGGCTTAAATTTAGTCCGAGACAGACTGAGTGATGTTAAAGATTTCAAACTAGACAAAGGCTTGAGGGTAGCAACTGGGTTTCCAGACAAATTAAGGTATTCCAACTTAGTTAGATTTGAAAGTGGTTTGATATCACTGATTTCGTTGTCCTGCAAATCGAGAAATGTCAATGAAGTCAGCTTCGCCAAAGGTTTTAAATCTGTGACCTTATTGCTCCATAAAGCAAGTTCAGTTAGCTTTGTCAACTTAGAAAGGTGTTTAATATCTTTAATCTCAATCTTCTCGATTCCCTCGCTCTCACTTTCAACCAAGAACAGAGATGTCAGATTAGTGAGGCTTGAAATTGGCTCTAAATCTGTAATTTCTCCAAAAGTAATCGACAATTCCGAAAGACTGGTCAACTTCTTACTGGCGGCTTTACAGTCTTGAGTATCAGCTTCTTTGAGCAGGGCTTCAACAGTGTTTTTAGCGCCATCAGAAAGAGAATCTTTTTGTTGACACCATTGCTCAAAAGTTTTAGGAGATGCTTCAGCTTGTAAGCTAGTGAATGAGAAAAGAGATGCGGCGATCGCCAAAACTGAAAGAGAGAGTATACGCATTTGCTAGATTGATATAGATTAATAGATTTATTGGATTTTGCCGAAATTAAATCGGGGAAAATCCAGAAAAACAATCACTGAGACAGGCGTTAATGCTTGCCAGAAAGTTTCTAACTTCCCCAAATATAAATCGAGCCATTTTCCATCTTCATGATTCTGGCGCTAGTGCCATCGGCTTGTTCTTCGCCGCGTTGTTGATAGACGATACCACCGCGATTGTCTCTGTAGACCATGCTACGACCGCGAATAAGCATATAATCATCCTCCACCCCATCTTGCCAGCGAATACTGATATTTCCTTGCCCCATTGAAAATGTGCAAGGCATTGATACTTTAGCGACACTGGCTCCGTTAGGAAAATATTCGCAATATGCTCTGCGTGTGTCAGCTTGGGCGGCGAATGGAACTGCTAGGGCGGCGATCGCAGCAATGAAACCAATTGAAATAAATTTCATGTTTTTTAAGCTTGATGGAAAATCTATATAGCTGAGTATAGCGATCGCAAGCAAGTCTACGGGGTGATCAATATCACACAAGAAATACTGTTTGCAAAGGTATCAAAAATCACTGAGATTAAGCTTTTCATATTTCTCAAAAGGTTGATGAATCCAAGGATTGTCGATCAAGAAATCTACATAATAATCGGGCTTAGCGATCGAGCAAGCTTTAAACCATAAAACCGCCGATCGCACTTCTGTAATTGCAAATTCCTCATGTTGCTGCAACCATTCCAAGATTCGCGCCAGCGTCACACCCGAATCAACTAAATCATCCACCAGCAAAATTCTTTTGCCAAGTGTCGCCGTGGTCATAGTGATGTTATTTGCGATCGTCAGGTTGCCTCTTTCCTGAAAATCTTTGCCGCCATAGGAAGAAGTCGAGAGAATAGCAAGGGGTTTGTCGTAAATTCGCGAAAGCACATCACCAATGCGTAAGCCCCCTCTCGCTAGACAGAGAATTTGATCAAACTCCCATTGCGATCGATAAATTTGGACTGCCAACTTCTCGATGCTAGCGTGATATTCTTCCCATGAAACGTAAAGGTCTGACATAGTAGGAGATTTGGGTGATAGCCCACAAATTAAGTGGCGGTGAGGATTTCGTTTGTGAGTTGTTAATTATGCGGAGGTAGTTAGGTTGCTTATGGTATCAATTAGTACATTCGATTGGACTTGTCGAAAAGTAAGCATTAGACTGGTTATATAGTGATCCGAAATGATTCGTGGACAGGCAAGGGGCTTAAGCCCCTTGTTTAATAAGGCTTAAAAGCTATAACCCATTTCGGATTGCTATAGTTGAAAATCAGATAGGGAGACAAGATCGTGGTAGCTGTTATTGAGATTCCGTCTACTGAAACAATTACGGCTAAGCCAACCGAGCGCCGCCTCACCATTCAGGTTGCCGAAATTGCGGCGAACACGACCACGATCCGATCGCTAGATTGGGATCGCGATCGCTTTGATATCGAGTTTGGCTTGCAAAATGGTACGACCTATAACTCCTATATCATTCGTGGCGAAAAACTCGCGCTCGTCGATACATCTCATGCCAAGTTTCGTGAACTATATCTGCAAACCCTGCAAGGACTAATTGATCCTGCCCAGATTGATTACTTAGTAATTAGCCATACTGAGCCAGACCATAGTGGCTTGGTCAAGGAAATTTTAGAACTTGCACCTAATGTGACCGTGGTCGCGACCAAAGTAGCACTCCAATTTCTTGCAGAATTCTTGAATCGACCCTTTAAGCAGCAAGCTGTCAAAAATGGCGATCAGGTTGATCTTGGTAATGGTCATATTTTGCAATTTGTGAACGCGCCCAATCTACATTGGCCAGATACGATGATGACCTTTGATCTTGGCACATCAATTTTGTATACCTGCGATATTTTTGGGATGCACTATTGCAGTGAGGCTGTTTACGATCAGGATTTAAAAAGAATTACGCCCGACTATCGCTTTTATTACGAATGCTTGATGGCTCCCAATGCGCGATCGGTAATTGCGGCGATGAAGCGGATGGATGATTTGCCAGAGGCGGAAATCGTGGCCAATGGACATGGACCATTGCTGCGCCATAACGTCAAAGAACTTACCGAAAATTATCGTCAATGGAGCCAAGCCCAAACCAAGGGCGAAACCAATGTCGTGGTTTGCTATGTTTCGGACTATGGCTATTGCGATCGCCTATCGCAAGCGATCGCACGCGGGATTGCCAAAACTGGTGTGGCTATAGAAATGGTCGATCTCAAGGCGATCGATTTACAAGAATTGCGTGAACTGGTTGGTCATGCTTCAGGTTTGGTCGTCTGCACACCGCCAGCATCGAATAGTCATGCTGAAACTGCGATCGGCGCAATTCTTGCCGCAGCGAGTGAAAAGCAAGTCATTGGTTTGTATGAACCACACGGCGATCAAGATTCCTCGATCGATTTGCTCAATAACAGGTTTAAAGATTTGGGTGTGGTTACCGCTTTTCCTGCGATTCGTGTTCGCGAAAATCCCAATGAGGCAACTTATCAAACCTGTGATGAAGCAGGTACTGACTTAGGACAGTTGCTCACTCGTAAGGAAAATATCAAACAACTCAAAGCGATCGACGCGGATCTTGATAAAGCTTTAGGGCGTTTAGCAGGTGGTTTGTATATTATCTCGGCGGCCAAAGGTGGCGCTCGCAGTGCGATGTTGGCTTCTTGGGTTGCCCAAGCTAGTTTCAAGCCTTTAGGATTTACGGTAGCCGTGGCGAAGGATCGGGCGATCGAGTCATTTATGCAAGTCGGCGATCGCTTTGTGTTAAATGTTCTCGAAGATGGCAATTATTCCAAACTGATGCAGCATTTTCTCAAACGATTTGCACCTGGGGCTGATCGCTTTGAAGGCATCAAAACTCAGTCATCAAAATATGGCGCTCCAATCCTCACCGATGCTCTAGCATTTATGGAATGTGAGGTAATCAGTCGGATGGAATGTAGCGATCACTGGATCATCTATGCGATCGCAGAGGAAGGACGAGTCTCAAAACCTGAGTCGCTCACCGCCGCCCACCACCGCAAAATTGGTAATCATTATTAAAAAAGACGGCGCTTTGCGCCGTCTTTTTTGGTTAATTGGGATAAAAATCTTGATCAAAAATTTGGTCAAACGTATAAAGACATGCTGACGGCAAGTCATTTTTATCAAATGGGGTCTCTTTGACGACTAGGGCGATCGCTTGTTTATAGGATTTAGCGATCGCTTCTTCTAGGTATGGCTTGAGGCTAGGATTTTCGTGAACAAGTTCAAGGATTTCATCACGTTGCAAATCAATGGTTATCCTCCAACTTTTACCCCGCAGATATGGTTGATATTCCCATTTCAGCAAATGCCCGATTAAAACGCCAAAACGGTTTCGCAACTCCTGTTTTTGTTGTTTACCCAAAGATGCTATTTCCTCCGCGAGATTTTCTAGATCTAAGCCTTGGAACTTACCGAGCCTAAGTAGCTCCGCTTGTTCCTTTGTCCATGCGTAGAAATCTTGCTCATATTGATCCTTAGCTTGTCTAGTTGATGGGTAGACATCAGTTAGCTTACTTGTATCCAGCATTTCCTTGCTCCCATTCAGGATATGTAAGTAGCTAGGCATAATAAAGACCATAACCCAAAGAAGCTGG
>JAYUSC010000224.1:0-1896 GCA_043755885.1 Pseudanabaena sp.
CAAGCGCGTTACTAAAGCTTGATATTGCTGCTCTAAATTACCCAAATGTGCATCATCAGCAAGACCTTCGAGATGCGATCGCAACTGTTTTAGCTGCTCCCTCTGGTGCATCATATCTGGAGATGGCTTCCTCGATACTGATCCGACTGGGCGGCTCAACAATGTATTGATTTGATCGATCAAACTACTAATCAGAACTTTTGACATAACGCCCCCTGCAAGACCTCCATAACGACAGATAAAAATATTACTAAAATTTGTAAGCAAATTGGCTCTTAAATGAGCTACACTCTAAAGCCAAATTTGTTAGCAGACAATAGCACACATCTTTCCCAGTTTTTTGCTAATATCTTGGCGATTTTTCTATAATTTTTTTTATGAGTTTCGGGCGAAGATGATTATGAAAAGCAAATCGCATGTTTCTTCGACTTTTTCGATAGCTCCGCCATTTCGTAGGTTAACTAACTGCTTAATGGTTTCTGCGATCGCAACTTTATCAACTATTGCGATCGCAGGTAGCGCTGTGGCTGAGCGGCGTGAGGTCGATATTCGGTTACTGGTAAATCAAGATGAGGGGTTTACGGTAATGACCCGCAAGGCTGAAATACTAGCGCGATCGGCGGCTCAACGTACATTTGACCGTGATGTACTTGTCTCTGATGTATCGGTGAAAGTCACTGCCCAAAATCTAAATCTAGATCAAGCTGCCATTATTTTGCAATTGATCGTTTCCCGCCGCGAGTGGGCAGGTCGTCCCGATCCTAAAATATGGGCAACTTATTTCCCGATGGCAAAATCATTGATTGGTATTAGATAAAAAAATAAGGCTAGCGCGATGCGCTAGCCTTATTTTTTTACAAAAAGAGGTGTTGCAAGGCAACACCTCTTTTTTATGAGATTAGAACGAGAATACAGTTCTTAGAGTACCAACGAAGATGGTGCTTCCAGTTGTATTGTTAGGATTGAAAATAAACTGAACATCAGGAGTAATACGGATGTTGTTAGTAACTGGGAAGTTGTAGAACAACTCCAAGTTAGTCTGAGTTGCGTTACCAATTTGGCTAGAGATGAAAGGTTGACCAACTGCAACACCAGCCATAGCGCCTTCCTTGAACAAGTCAGGGAATGCAAAGCCAGCCATCCAAGTTTGAGGACTCAGATTAGTTGTTCCTGCGGCAATATTTCCAAGAGTGGATGTGAAACTACCAGCAGCGTTAGCAGGAAGACCACGGCTATCAAGTGTACCAAATCCATAGCGACCGAAAACAGCGATGCCCTTAGCAAACTTCCACTCAACGTTTACGCCACCAGCGTTAACGCCAGTATTGTTTACAGCACCATTAGTGTATTGAAGCTTGATTGCAAAAGGCTTATCACCAGCAGCGTTCTTAGGAGCAAACTCCAATTCAGCCGATGCTTGGTAAGCGTCACCAAATAAGCCACGGTTTACACCATTAAGCGCAGTTGGTTGATTACCAGTAGCAGCTAGGTAAAGACCACGCAAGGTGAAAGCGCTCTTACCAAAGTTCCAGTCGAAAGCAGCACCTGCTCCACCAGTTTGACCGTTCACCAAAACCATCAAAGGGTTGTTGATGAAGAAGGTAGAAGCAAAGTCAACGGCTTCGTCGTTAGCAAAGCTGTTCTTGTCGATGTGATCATAGGCGTGCATGACAGGACCAAGAGAGACGCGAGCATCACCAAGGTTGAAGTCGTAGCGCAATTTGCCAAGTACAAAGGTTGACCCTACACCTGTGTAGTCCTGACCGTAAGTAGCAAAGCCGATGTTGCTAACGTTGCCATTGGAGGCTGTATTGTTGGTACTAGTGAAAGCACCGAATGCAGTAGGAATAGTAGTTCCACCATTACCGACTTCGAGTCTGGTTTTCAACAGGTCGC
>JAYUSC010000225.1:0-10569 GCA_043755885.1 Pseudanabaena sp.
CCCTAGCCCTCCCCTTGCAAAGGGGAGGGAACAAGATTTCTAGTTTTCCCCCTTTGCAAGGGGGAATTAAAGGGGGTAAGTCCGACTTATGTCTAGAAGGTGTGAGATTCTTGACGAGAAATGCCGTTCTTAAAATGGCAACGCTATTTTGAGAGCGGCATTTACTTGCATTTGCCAATAGTTCCATCGGTCAAGGTTGCACCACAAAAATTTGTACCATTCAAAACCGCACCGCGCAAATTTGCACCCGTGAGATTTGCGCCTGACAAATTGGCGCGTTGCAAATTTGCACCGACAAAATCAGCACCGCGTAGGTCAGACTGACTAAGATCTGCGTCAACTAGTCTCGCACCCCGTAAACGAGCTAAACGCAGATTTGCGCCTGACAAATCGAACTTAGTCAGATTTCGCTCTTCACCGCCACGATTGACGATTTCCCAAACTACACGCCATTTGCGATCGAGAATTGTTTCTTCATTGATGATGCTTTCTCGGAGATTGGCAAGACGAAGATTCGCTCCTTCGAGATTTGCGTCTGACAATTGCGCTCCTGCAAAATCGGCTTCAGTGAGATTCGCTTTGGTCAGGTCGGCATAGCGCAAATTAGCGGCATTAAACTTGACGCGAGCGAGATTACTCCGTCGTAGATTCGTGATAAATAGATAGGCTTCGGTGAAGTTCGCATCCTCTAAATTCACACCAGCAAGATTGGCTTTCTCAAAATTCCCACCCGATAAATCCGCTGCTACTAGAGTTTGACCTTCCACGCGCTGATTGACAATTTTCCAGACCAGAAACCACTTCGGCTCAAAGAATGTATCGCTATCGATTTTGCTCGATCGCAAATCAGTATGAAATAAATTTGCTCCCGCAAAGGTAGTTCCCTCTAAGCTTGCGCCTTCGAGATTCGCTCTTGTCAGATTCACTTCGCTAAAATTGGCTCGACGCAGATTTGCGCGTTTGAGTCGCGAATTGGAAAGATCAGCTTTTTCGAGATCAGCTAGGGATAGATTCGCGCTTTCGAGATTCGCACCATCGATCTTTGCACTGATTAGTTTTGCGAACTGTAAATCAGCATTTTTTAAAGAAGCTTGATTGAGAATGGCGCGTTCGAGGTTGGCATATTTGAGATTGGCTCGAAATAGATTTGCTCCTTCGAGTTTTGCTTCCAACAAATTTGCATTCAAAAAATCAGCGCCTGACAACAAGGCAAAACGCAGATCGGCTCCCAACATATTCGATCGCATAAATTTTGCGCCATCCAGCTTTGCCCCACGCATATCCGCTTTACGCAGATCGGCATCTCGAACATTGGCATTGATCAAATCGGCTCCCGCCAGCCTTGCATCGGGCAGATCGCATTCTGAGCATTCTTTAGTCTTGATCAGTTGCTCGACATGGCTTTGATTTGCCGCAATGACTGATGTCGCGGTAGTGATAGCGATGAGCGTAGAAATTGCGATCGCAGTTTTGCCTATACCCATCCTTTTATCTCCGCATCCATCATTGGTTTTTCGAGTTTAATATACTCAATTTTGGCAGCTTGCAAGATATGTTTCATTTGCACAGGCTCATTGTGATCCGCCGCAATAAAAGCTGAATTAAGGGCAATATTGCGAATATTACCACCCGCAACACTAAGTTTACCAAGTTTTAGGTAGTCTAGCTCAAGGGTTGGCGTTAGTTTCGGGAAAGCTCGCCGCCAGATTTCAGCGCGTTGCTCGGTGTCAGGAAAAGGAAACTGAATCACAAACCGTAATCTTCTCAAAAATGCTTGATCAAGAGAGTTTTTGAGGTTCGTAGTGAGTACGGCTAAGCCGCGATAGGCTTCCATTCTCTGCAACAAATAACTAACTCCGACATTGGCATGACGATCATGGCTGTCCTTAACTTCGGTACGCTTCCCAAACAGAGCATCAGCTTCATCAAAGAGCAGAATTACGCCGCCACCTTCAGCTGCATCAAAAATACGTTTGAGGTTTTTCTCGGTTTCGCCAATATATTTATCAATTACAGAACTCAGGTCAATGCGATAGACATCAAGCTGTAACTCATTACCCAAAACTTCCGCTGCCATCGTCTTGCCCGTGCCGCTTGAGCCTGCAAACAGAGCGCTAATTCCCAATCCGCGCCGACTTCTACCTGCAAAGCCCCATTTCTCATAGACAGTTAAGCGCTGACGCACATGGGCGGCAATATCACGCAGCACAAATTTTTCTTTGGATGGCAAAATCAGATCGTCCCAAGTTGCGGTTGTTTCTACGCTTTGGGCAAGTTCATCGAGGCGCGGACGTGATTGAGCGCGACAGGCTTCCCAAAGTGATTTATGGAAGGTGTGATCTGATGCTTGGTTATGTGTGCTTTTGGCTTTGAGAGAGGCATTGTAAATATGCGTTGGTGAGAGATTAAAATAAGAGACGAGTTCATGAATAGAACCATTAAGAGAATCTTTAATCTCGCCATCAAGATCGCTGAGAGATTCTTCCCATAAGGTCTGTTGCTCATCGACCGAAGGCGATCGCACATCAAAGGTGAGGATCGTCCGCTGATGCTGACGGCGGCGAGTTTGACTACTGATCAGCAGCGGGCATTGGAGAATCTCGATCAGATAGCCGATCGCCATATCTTGTTGCTGATTGGGAGCTTCATCGCGATCGCAGTCTAGCAATAGCGCAATATCATTTAATATATATTCGCGATCGCAGAGCTGAGCAATTAGCTGGAGATGGTTCAAATCATGGGGCAGCAAGTTGGCGGGGATTTTATACAGCGTTAATTCTAGATGCTGGCAAACAGAAACTGCGATCGCCATTTTGCTAGCCACATCTTCACCACATAGCTGCACAACAGGTAAATGCTTTAATTGATTTTCATTGCAAGCACTTGCCCAAGTTGCGATCGCCTGATTGGAAACTTGTTGATGGGAGTCAATCTGGACGGGATTAGCAATTATCGGTTCTAAAAGCCTGAGTAAGCGTTGATCAAGATGCTGATCTCCCATTAAATAATGCAAAATCCGTTCATCGACTCGCAGTGGGCTAGCCGTTAGCGCATTCCCTGCACCAATCTCGACTAAATGCCAGCGCCGTAAATTTGCGGCTGGCGAGAAGGCTGACCAGTCGGCTTGGTCTAGCACAGACATGGCTAGACCAAAGGTGACATAAGTTTGCTTGGGATCATTAGCAATTTCTGCACAAAGATCGCCCCAGCTTGGACTCATTTCTAGCCCGACACATAACAGCAAAATATCTCTTTCAAATTCAGAAAGCCCCAAGCTTGCACATAGTGCGGTGAGGTAGCTGTCAACTTGCTGTTGCTGTGAAGTAGATCTAACTTGCTCTTCTAATGGCTCACCTTTTTTGGCTGCAATTGTTTGCTCTAGGACGAAACGAATTCTTGCGATCGCAGCAAATAGATCGCTTTGGCTGTGCTTTAGCCAATCGTCATTAACGCTCAAAGTACTGCTCAAAGTATTTGTAAAAGTGTTTAGAGATCCAGTCATGCTTCTGCGGTTGCGGTTTTGATTAATTGCTCCAGATAGGTTTCTGCTTCATTAACTGGGAGCAAGATCGCTTCTCCATTTTTCAAGATCTCATATTTGCCCCCGTGAAATCCATGTCCAGCGATTAAGCCCATAGATACAGCGAGGTTGCCTGTTTCTGTGAGTTTGTTGACACTCATCGTCTCCACTTCCAGATTCAGGCGTTGACTCAGTTCATCTTCATTCATTGGTGATCACTATTTTTTGACATCAGATCTTAAGACATGTTACGCAGAATTTCTGATAATTTATAACTACTTAAACTTTTCGTAATCCATAGGGTTGTATTCTCTTAAGTACAACCTTTGTCCTATTCATAAAAAATCCTGCAAAGTATGAGGAGCGAACCAACCACATTTGCCTCAAAAGCCGCTAACAGCAATACCGAGCAAGAGGCAGGAATGAATATCGTGGATATCTTGACCCTATCCACGCGGCAGCAGCAAATTATTAATTGGATTATGCGCCAACAGCAGTCTACGTTGGATGTAATCGCTGTATATCTTGAGGCTGAGCTAGAAGAGACAAGTGCTGAGCTTGCAGATTTAATCAGACAAGGATTTATTGAAACACGACAAGAGCAGGGGATTACATATTACGAGATTGACTTTCGTCGTCAACAAAGTACCGAAACTTTAAACTCGATGTCTTCGACATCAGTGTCGCTGCGACCGTTATCGATCATTCTCAACCCTTCGGGGACAGTCTCGACCTCTACAGGCGAGAGTTTTGAGTTATGCGTCACAGTCACCAATCAGGGCGATCACAGCGCGGTGATCAGTGTAGCGCTCGACAAAGACTCTAGCTCGATTTACCCTTGGTGCGCTTTTCCATCAGAAAGCTTGGCTTTGAGTGTGGGGCAAAGCTGCGAAGTCGTATTTCTAATCCAAGTACCACCGACTGCGCCCCCAGATGACTACAACTACACCTTAATTATTGATGCGCCCAAGCATTATCCAGAACATACGCCGATTCAATATAAAGGTCGCGTAATCGTTCTTCCCGCGATTCAAGAGGTGGTCAGAGTCAATGACCCCACCTTTATCACGTTACCGCGCACGACCTCTGACGATCCCCATCCGCTGCGATTAGGTGAAATTTGGCAAGTTCTCGTATCTGTTTCCAATCGCTCTGATCGAGTCGATCGGTTTCGGGTTACTGTCCCCGACCTCGACCCGAAATGGTTTTCAATTTACTACCCCGAAGGCTTGGCTCTAGCTGGCATCGTCGAAGCCGCCGAAGGTTTGCCGCTTAATCCTGATACCCAAGGACATATTACCGTAATTTTCAAGCCGCCGATGGATGTGTGGGCAGGGATTTACGCGCCAACTATGCGCATTCATTCGGAGAACAATCCAGAGCTATCATTATTAGATATTGCCTATTTTGAGATTCTCCCCACCTATCAACTTGATATTCAACTTGTGACATTACGGACAAGGGTTGTCCGTGAGCCGTCCCTGTATGAAATGCGCTTTAAAAGTAATGGCAATATTGCCCGTGAGCTAATCCTCAGAGCGATTAGTCCTGAACAAGATGGATTGTTAATCCATACCTTGTCCTTGGAAGAACTGAAAATAGCTCCCTTTGGAACAGTAAGGGTCAATATCGAAGTTGAGCCTACGAAGAAATGCAAGCAAAAGTTTTTAAGCGATCGCTATTTAAGCTTCATTATCGAAGTTGAAGATAAACAAGGCGCAATGCTGCCTAACGATCGCTATACCAGTAATTTATTATTGCCAGCTCGTCCTTGGTGGCAGTTTGTTTTACTGATCCTTGGTATTTTGGGGCTAGTTGGGACAATTGTATTTTTGATTTGGTGGTTCTTCTTTAGACCGCCCGATGTGCCGCAAGTAGTTGAGTTTTCTTCGGAATCATCGACTTATCGAGAAGTTGCTAATGAAGCAATTCATTTACGCTGGCGAGTTACCTATCCAGAGCTATTAAGTGAAATGAGGGTGGAGGGATTCTCAACTGATGAGAAGGCGATCAGTCAACCAGTTGTTTATAACTTTAGCAAGGGAATTCCGCCTGAACTAAAGGAATATTGTGTAATTGATCGTGACTTGTTGTGCCAAAACGTACCCACCGATGCACGTAAGCCTAGTCAATATATTTTTCAGATGAATCTATTATCGAAAAATCCTAAAATCAAAACTATTCCATTGGCAAAAACCACAAAAATTTTAGTGGAGCCAATTCCCCAAGCCGAGATTTTGGAGTTGTCATCGACTAAGCCTCTTTATACTGAGTCCAAACCAGTTTTACCAATAGTCGTATCTGCTCCAGTGGCTCAAGCCAAACCTTCAGAAGCTAAACCTTCTGAAAATCCTCCTGCTCCTGAGACAACTAATTCTCCTGCTCCACCATCTTCTATCCCTGAAAATGCTGCTTCAGTAACCAACTTTACTGAGCCAACTGCGATCGCAATTATCTTGGAAAAACAGGTATTTTTCACGGCGATTGGGATTGCTAAAGGCGGTGTCAAACCAAGAATCATCAAGCCTAAGCCTGATCTCGATAACGAAGTAAGACTGAACTGGACTATATCTAATGCTAGTCAGGTTAAGGAGTTAACCCTCGTAGGACGCTCGCCCGAAGGTGAAGTCAAGAGTCCGCCTTTACGGTTTTTAGTCACCGAAGGTTTACCGCGATCGCTACGCCCCTACTGCACAATTTCTAGCGATCAGATGATTTGCAAAAATGTCCCGACCGAGGCTAAGGCTTCCAGTAGCTACATGTTTGAGTTAGCGATCGTGCCTAAAAAGCCCTCTGTCGATCGCAAAGCAGTTCTCGTTAGTAAAAAAACTGAAGTCACCAAAGTCGCGCCTTTTCCTGCCAAAATCCTTGAACTAAAGGTAAATGGACAGGATGCATTACCGCAATATTCTTTCAATCTCAATCCCGATATTCCCACAATTCTGACACTATCTTGGAAAGTCGAGGCTTCGGCTTCGGCAAAAATCGAACTACTCCCCGCCCCTGGGAATATCGCTGCGGTTGGGCAGTTAGCCTTGCCTCTAAGTCCGAAGTCCGCAGAAGTAACCTATATCCTCAAAGTAACGAATCCCGATGGACAGATAATCATGCGCTCTTTCATTGTCCAAACGATCGCGCCTCCGCCTGCGCCCAAATCGGAACAGCCACCACCGATCGCATTACCACCCGAACTGCAAGTTCCTGAAATTGACTCGCCGCTAATTTCTCCTAACACTGGCATAAATCAGCGATCGGGCGGGTCTCTCACACCGTCAGAGGTTCCACCAAGCCAAAAATAAAGAACCTCACCCCTAACCCCTCTCCTTGCAAAGGAGAGGGGAACAAGAAAAAAATAAAAGACCTCACCCCTAACCCCTCTCCTTGCAAAGGAGAGGGGAACAAGAAAAAAATTACTGAAGCTAATTGATCATGATCACAGAAGAATTTGATTTTAAATTGCCCAAAGGATTAGTCGATGCTCATGGAGAACTGCACGCTCAGGGCAAAATGAGACTGCTGACCGCCAAAGATGAACTAATTGTGCAGGACTTATCTAATCGCGATCGCAATTTAGATATCGTATTTTTATTACTAAGTCTTGCGATCGCAAAATTAGGTAACCTGCATCAAGTGACGGCGAAACAACTAGAGCAGCTATTTTTGCCAGATTTTGTCTATCTGCAAGATCTATTTAGTCAACTGCAACCACAAAACCTGACTCCATCGGGGGAATCATAGGCTACCCCTCGGAGAGGTTGTATGAAGAGGTAGCCTTCATTGCTTTTTACTTCCATTGGTCAAGGGAAGACATTCTAAACCTCACCCACGCCGAACGTTTACGTTGGGTCAACGAGATTATGCGATTACGCTAATCGCCAGATAATCGACAATCGCGGTTATTTAGCTTGCCGTCGGACATAATCGTGCGACAAAAAATACTTTTTAGCGAATTACTATCCTTTAATAAAGCTGCACTAAACCTTGCACCCCGCAAGTCCGCACCCCGAAAATCTACATTTTCTAAGTCCGCATTCGTAAAGTTGGCCCAGCGCAAATTTGCATCCTGAAAATTTGCATCTTTTAAATATGCACCGATCAGATTTGCGCCGATCAAGTTCGCCTTACGCAAATCGGCAGCCCGCATTTTTGCCAAACTCAGATTTGCGCCATTCAGCTTTGCCTCAACAAGATTAGCGTTGCTTAGCTCACATTCTGGGCAAGCTTTAGTTTCTAATAATTGCCCAACAGGATCTGCGATCGCAGTTTGAGCAAATGTCAGGTATAGAGGAATTGCGATCGCGCCAGCTAAAAAGTAATAACGTAACATCGGCAAGCCTAAACGAATTTTTTTGAAGTAAGACTGACTACCAGACAATGATTTTAGCCTAACTAAAAAGATAAAAAACGATCTCACTGCTAGGATTTCAATTGTTCTATAATTACAGGTGAACCAAAAAAGGAGAACAATGGCAGCTAAAGATAAATTTCATGCTGTGGTGAGAACTGCTCTAGAAAAGGAGCAGTGGGATGTAACCGACGATCCGTTACGCCTAGAAGTCGGTGGAACCAAGTTTGAAATTGATTTAGGCGCAGAGCAATTGTTAGCAGCAGAGCGCGGCAAAGAAAAAATTGCTGTTGAGATTAAAACCTTTTTGAGTGATTCACCACTAACAGATTATCACGCTGCGTTAGGGCAGTTTTTGAATTATCGGCTTGCCTTAGAAATAATTGACTCTGCACGCATTCTATATTTAGCAGTACCTGTGGGTGCTTATGAAGCTTTTTTTAGGCGGGAGTTTGCCCAAATTTCGTTAGAAAGATATCAGATTAAACTAATTATTTATGATCCTATTCAAGAGGTAATTGTGCAATGGATAACATAGATTCTTACCGCAATATCATCCAGTCATTGTTGATGGATTATGCCGCCATTCCGATCGCAAATGGTTCGATTGATTGCTACACCGTTTTTGATACAACCCAAGATCATTATCATGTAATGAATGTGGGCTGGGATGGTTATCGGCGAGTTTATGGTTGCGTTTTACATTTAGACATTAAGAATAGAAAGATTTGGATTCAGCAAAATATGACGGAAATGAGAGTTGCCCAAGAGCTTGTGGATCTAGGAGTTGCGAAGGAAGATATTGTGTTGGGTTTTCAGGTTCCTGAAATGCGTGAATATACGGGTTATGCAGTTGCTTAATTGAAAGCGATCGCGCCAGCTAAAAAGTAATAACGTAACATCGGCAATCCTTAAGAGAATTGTTAGTAATTAAGACTGATTATTCAGTAACCATTTTAACCTAGTCAAGTCTATCTAGTGGGACACGATTGGTGAAAGCTTCAAAAGACTAACCTTATTCAAGATCTGTCTTGTCCCATAGATGTGTGAACTGCTCTTTTAAGGCAAGCTATTGCTTTTGTTATGCCTTCGCCCATTTGGTTTGTTTCAGTCACACCAATCATATTGTCCAACTGTTTTGCGGCGAGTCCAGCTTGATACTGAATATCATCCAGAACTTGCAGTAGCGTCGCAGTACTTACCTCAGCATGTAAGTTATCTTTTGGACTCTCATTCAAACGTTTTTTCTCATCAACTGCAAGCTGCTTTATCTCTCTCAGGTTGCGTGCCCACTCTGGAGCTTGTTCCGTCTGAATTGGGGTTCTCCAGCTAGCCTTGCCCGTATACCATTTACATACAGTACCCCACTTAGTATTTAGATTGTCCAGCTTCTTGATGAGGTCTTTCATTGTTGTTTCTGAGCTGCTCACAATAACATTGTTCATGATTTCTCTCTCGAAAGCTTTAGCATTGCTCAGTAGCACATATTGTCCTGCAAACTCATTTCCTGAGGTAGCCTTTAATGTTGGATTAGCGACAAAAGCTACGTCTGCTCCATTGGCTTGATAGTAGTTCCCGACAACTTCAGTGATTTTCCATTCGATGTTGTCCGTATTGACGCTTTGAAATAGAGGGTCATAGGTTTTGCCGTTAACTATAAGTTGCCAATGGCTGCTGAATAGATAACGGCTGGCTGTCGTCTCAGCACCACTTCCCCCGTCTACCTCAGTAGTTACGTTGTAACCTCTTGCATTTCCCAAAAGAGAGAGTCCACTTTTAGTAACAAATCTTGTGCTAACTAGCTCCTGTCCTTCTTGCACATTAAATCCACCAGCAAAAGGGTCATAATCCTCCGTCAAGGGAATTAGGTAGGTTTCAAGCATATACTTAAATGCGTTGCGGTAGGTTTCACACATACCTATAGTGCCTGTTCCCTCAATGAGGGGCTTACCAGAACTCCCTGGAAAACTAGCCTTATATTGCCAACTCGATTGAGCGTAGGCAAACATATTTGCATAGATTTTACTTACGGCATCGTCAGCACTTGCTTGATCTAAAACCCCTGCCATCAAGCTTTTTGCAACCGCAGATTTCCACGTTTCTATCTCTTCGTTGAGCCTATCCTTATCCATGTGACGACGTATCGGCGATGCCTTGTCTGACGATACGCTTATCGATGCAGAGGAGGAAATATTAGATGCGGCTTCTTTCCTTTGAACTCCTCCATTTTGCTGCACCACATGAGTCAGCTCATGAGCAATCAACTCTTGCCCACCTCTACTACTTGGCTCATAAGCCCCCTGCCGAAAGAACAGATCCTGTCCTGTCGTAAATGCTTTTGCTTGAATTGATTTGTTTAATTGGTCAGATTGCGAATCTGTATGTACCTTTACGCCGCTAAAGTCTGCCCCCATCGCTTGCCCCATCGACTGTTGCAGATTTGCATCTAGAGCCTGACCACTACCTCGCGCACTTTGAATCGAAGATTCTAAATCCGTTGAAGCTTCACCCCCGCCAAGATTTTCACGCCGTTGCACTATAGGCTTCATTTGCAATTCTTCATCTTCTTCCAATTCTTGACGCTGAATTGGCTGACTTTGTGAAGGAGTTGGTGAATGAATTTGTTGAACGACCCTAGCCGCAGTAGCATCAGCTTCCTGTTCATACTTGTCATTTGGCTCACCGATCGCAAGTTTTGCTTGGA
>JAYUSC010000226.1:0-1894 GCA_043755885.1 Pseudanabaena sp.
CCTGATGTCGTTCGGGCTTTACGTTTTTCCATGGGACTTTTTCTCTCAACTCGTCCTCTTCTTCTATTTTATCAAACACAAACTAGTTTAGAACCAGAGCTCAGCGTGTAACCGAAGCAATAGCTGGTGTTGCTGAGAAGCCCACCCTATACTCGTCCGCGAGTTAGGGATGGGAGTCGTCACTTATTTAAAAAGCCTGCTTTGCAAGCCTTTTAAATAACTAGGCGCTAACCAATACTTGTCCATTCTCAATTTTGGCTGCGTAGCGTTGTAAAGGCTTCTCAGCAGGACCTTGGCGCACCGCACCGTCAGATCCAAACTTAGCATCATGGCAAGGACAAACAAATTCTTTGTCTGCCGATTTCCACGCAACAGTGCAGCCTTTGTGGGTACAGGTCGCATTAACAGCCAACACCTTTTTTGCATCCTTAGGATCGCGTACCACAGCAATTTTTTTATCAGAGGAGATCAAAGCACCGTCCTTGTCCAGTTGAGCAACTGTACCGATCGCTTTAAAAGTACCGCTGGGTGCAGCAGCGATACTTGATGCATTAGGAGGAGGAGATTCACTACAGCCAGTTAATGACGAAGGCAGAAGGCTAGCCAGCCAGCCCAAACCAAACCAAGAGAGTAACTTACGGCGATTCAGATTCATATTTTTCTCTGTGCGTTAGCCAAAATATTCAGAGCAAACATCAACTTATTTATAAGTAACTCGGCACAATTAAATATAAAAACCCAAAATCCGTACCGCCCGCATAGCGGGCGGTACGGATTTTGGCTCTGAGTTTATAACTAGTATAGCGATCGCTATTTAAGATTGACCATTTGGGTAATGTTTGTGATGGGTCGCAAGTATATACTTGTGTTTGCCTGAGTTTGTAAAAACATGAGCGATCTTTTTACTATTGTCTTCATCGCCCTTGGCGGATTCGTGATGTTTCTTTCGATCAAAGAAACACAAAGGATTTTGGCTTTAATTCAAGATAGTAAGTATCGCAAGATCTGGAACATATTGCGATCGCTGATGGTTTTCTTTCTCTTCGGGTACTTGGGGATATTGATCCTGTTCTCTTTAAAAATCCAATGGCTGATCCTGATTCTCACAGGCGTGATCTTCTTTTTTGGAGCTTTGTTTGTCTATATGGTGGTCAAAGTTGGCTTTCTCACCATTCAGGATTTGATCAAGACTAATATTTTAAGAATAGAACTTCAACAACAAAAGGAAACATCGGAAGCGATCGCCCAAATAAAATCTGAGTTTTTAGCCACAATGAGCCATGAACTTCGCACCCCGATGAATGGCGTGATTGGTATGACTAATTTATTACTAGATACTGATCTAGAGCCAGAGCAACGCGAATATGTAGAAACCATTAATACCAGCGGTGCAGCACTATTAATGCTGATTAATGACATTTTGGATTTTTCCAAAATTGAGTCAGGAAAGGTCGAGTTGACAGTGGAGCCTTTTGAGCTAAGAGCATGTATGGAGAATGTTTTCAGTTTAGTTGCCTTCGTGGCGAAGGAAAAATGCTTAGGATTCCATTACTCGATCGATCCTCAAGTTTCGCCACTTATTGAAGGAGATATCCACTATTTACAGCAGATTTTAGTTAATCTGGTGGGAAATGCCATTAAATTTACTTCTGTGGGCGAAGTCGCCATAGATGTCAGCAAGTATCAAGACAATCAACTTCTTTTTGCGGTGAAAGACACTGGTATCGGCATTCCATCTCACAAATTAGATAAATTATTTAAACCGTTTTCGCAAATTGATACTTCTACAACCCGTAAATCTCTCGATTCGCGTAATCGTAGGCAGTAAAAATACTCAGACACATTTTTCTCTAACCTGATTTGAGCAGTAAATCGGTATAGATATGAGGTGAAA
>JAYUSC010000227.1:0-4374 GCA_043755885.1 Pseudanabaena sp.
GCGATCGCTTTTTGGCAATCCTTAATCGAGCGCCTGTAATCGCCCTGCATATAAAACAAAACTGCGCGACGGTTCCAAGCTTCCACAAAATCGGGTTGAGAACGAATTAACTGGGTGAGCATTAGCTCGGCTTGCCTGATATTGCCGCTATCAGCCATCATTTGGCTCTGTCGCAAAACTTGTAAACCCTGCATCCCCTTTTGCATAAACCACATCTCCCACAACCCCTGCGTGGCGCGATCGCGAATACCTTCATCTTCACTTTTGAGGTCTCGCAACAATTCTTCGATGGGCTGGCTCATAGATATAGTCTGTATTGGGCTATAGGTTTATGCTAGTTTTTGAACTCATACCTTAGAGATATTCTGCACGTATGTCTATCATACAAATAACTGTCCAAGAGCTAGCCGAACGTTTGGCGGGTGATCGCCAAGACTTGCAACTGATTGATGTACGCGAACGTGATGAGATCGAGATTGCTGCGATCGCAGATTTTACAATTCTACCCCTTAGTGAATACGGCGAATGGTCAGCGGATTTTGCAGAAAAGTTTGATCCCCATGCGGAAACGTTAGTGCTGTGTCATCACGGAATGCGATCGGCGCAAATGTGTCAATGGTTGGTCAATCAAGGCTTTACTAATGTCAAAAATATTGGTGGCGGCATTGATGCCTATGCTTATGCGGTGGAGCCAAATATGGCTAAATACTAAAGCAAAGCGCCCACTACGCAGGCGCTTTGCTATTTTTGGTTTTAATGTGAGTCCAAAAATTGAATAGTGAAAAATACGGCTAAGCCGATCGCAGAAATAATGCCGCTAACGATCGTGATTACAATAAATTTGCGATCGCTTGCACCATAGAACTTATTTGGCAGCGAACTTGCTAATACGATTAGCCCAGTTAGGGCAAGAATCCCTATAAATAAGGTGCGATTCATAGTTTTTTGATTTTAAATTTATAGAGAGGCGGCGCTTTACTCCGCTTCTCTATAATAAAACCATACCTTACGAAATCTCTCTATGTCCGATTGGTTATGGCTTCAGCGATCGCTACCTGCAAATATGACAGGTGCAGATCTATGGGAATCGCTTTATGCTGATGAACCGATTACAGTTTTGCTGGAAAGTCCAGCCATAGCCCCTTCAAAGTTAGCAAGATATTCGATCGCCGCTGGCAAACCGCGACAGATCTGGACTCCTGAAGTTGGCGAAATTTTGCCATGTCTCGAAAAATTGCGATCGCAAATGCAATCTTCTCAAACTCCTCAAGATTTACCTGATCATTTACCATTCACAGGCGGATATTTAGGTTGGTTAGGCTATGACCTCGCTTGGGAAATTGAAAAACTGCCCTATACAAAACCTGATACTTTGCCATTTCCAGTTGCTTTTTGGTACGAGCCATCTAGTTTTGTGGTAATCGATCATCAGACTCAAAATCTTTGGTTAGCGGCTAGCGATCGCAATGAGTTAACAGAATTAAGCGATCGCTTAAACAAATCATCTTCTCCAATAAATAAAAACTTGTTCCTGCCGAAGGCAGGAACAAATTTTACCTGTAAACCAGATCAACAAGGCTATGAAGCCATGGTGAATAAGGCGAAACAGCATATTTATGCTGGTGATATTTTTCAGGCAAATCTCTCGATGCGTTATGGCTATCCTTGGGCGGCGGATGGCTGGCAACTATACCGCCATTTACAAAAAATTAATCCATCGCCATTTGCCAGTTATTGGCGCACAACTTGGGGCGAAGTAATTAGCGTTTCTCCTGAGCGTCTAGTTAGCTTGCGCGATCGCCATGTCGAAACCCGACCGATCGCAGGTACAAGACCACGTGGTAAAAATCAACAGCAAGATCTCGAACTTGAGCAGGAATTACTTGCCTGTACCAAAGAGCAAGCCGAACATATTATGCTAGTTGACCTTGAACGCAATGACCTCGGACGAGTCTGTAGATTGGGCAGCGTCAAAGTCGATGAATTATTAGCGATCGAGCGATATAGCCATGTAATGCACCTTGTCAGTAACGTGGTGGGGACATTGCGCTGCGATCGCAATTTTGTTGATCTGATTCGCGCCACTTTCCCTGGGGGGACGATCACGGGCTGTCCCAAAGTGCGCTGTATGGAAATCGTCGAAAAGCTAGAACCACAGCGTCGCAGTTTGTTTTATGGCTCCTGTGGCTATATTGATCGGCGGGGCAATATAGATCTAAATATCTTGATTCGGACTTTGCTAAAGGTCGATGATCATATTTGGGGACAAGTCGGCGCGGGGATTGTCGCTGATAGTATTAGCGATCGCGAATGGCAGGAATCTTTGCAAAAAGCTCAAGCTCAGTTAGCAGCATTAGGCTTGACCAACTAGAGATTTGCAGCGCTTCGCGCTGCAAATCTCTAGTTGGTTGCGATCCTATAGAATACTTAAGCAACTACTATCGCTATATATCGATCCATGAGTGGAACCAAGCTCTACGAAGGCAAAGCCAAAATTCTGTTTACGACAGATGATCCTCATATTTTGCTGTCGCGCTACAAAGACGACGCAACTGCCTTCAATGCTCTTAAAAAAGGCACAATCGTTAACAAAGGAGAAATGAACTGTGCGATCGCATCGCATATTTTTCAGTATCTCGAAACCCAAGGTATGGCAACCCACTTCATCAAGCAAGTCTCACCAAATGAGATGCAAGTTGTGGCGGTTCAGATTTTGCCCATCGAAGTTGTCGTCCGCAATATTGCCGCAGGCAGTATTTGCAAACGTCTTGGTCTAGAGCAAGGTCAACCTCTCAAAAAGCCACTTGTCGAATTTTTCTATAAAAATGACGACCTTGGCGATCCACTGATTACTGATGCCCATGTCGCCATGCTTGATCTCGCGACACCTGAACAAGTTATCCAACTCAAACAGCTCGCTCTAGATATTAATCAGCATCTGCAAGCATTCTTTAATCGCTGCAATCTCACCCTTGTTGATTTTAAAGTCGAAATTGGTGTTGATGCCGATGGGCGCTTACTATTAGCCGATGAAATTAGCCCCGATACCTGTCGTCTCTGGGATAATGCGATCGCAGACCCAACTGCGCGGATCATGGACAAAGATCGCTTTCGGCAAGATCTTGGTAACGTGGCTGAAGCCTATCAAGAAGTAATGAAACGTGTCCTAGCAGTTTGAAATTTTGGCGGCTGAGTTTTTTTAACCAGTTCGGCTGATTACATATGGTCTGACCGATGCATATACTAAATAAAATAAGACTCTAGCAATATGGGGATCTTGAAAGTTATAGTAATAAATTACTAGTGTAATAAATTTGCTGTTTGTATTTGATCGTTTTGATCATTGATAGTTTCGTGTTAATAAATTCTGTAGGTGTTTGGAAGACTCTATGCGTATAAACTTGCTCGTATTCACAGCCATTGCCGCATCCAGCACGTTACTGACAAGCCCTTTGCTGGCACAGGCTGCTCCTGCAAAGCAAGAGATTGCTCAAGCGCCAACTCCGCAGCCAAAGCCAACTACTACTAATCCAGCATCTGAAAAGCCTGCTGTGCCAGTAAAACCAACCGTCCCCACGCCACCACCCAGTACATCCCCAACTTTTACCCTCCCATCGACCACTCCTGCCCCAGCAACCACAACTGAAACTCAAGTGTTGGTGGGCGAAGTCGCCATTAAAACTCCAGAAGGGCAACCCTCATTACCACCTGAACTTGAGCAGAGAATTTATGATGCGATCGCCACAAAACCAGGGCGGACAGTAACACGTACCCAACTCCAATCGGACATCAACGCTGTATTTGCCACAGGCTTTTTCTCAAATGTACAAGCAGAGCCAGAAGATACAGATATTGGTGTGAGGGTAACCTTCTTTGTATTGCCAAATCCTGTACTGAAGTCCGTCAACACCGAAGGCACAAAAGTTATCGAAGCAGGTGTAGTTGATCGGATCTTTGGTTCACAGATTGGTAAAATCACTAACCTCAAAGACATCCAAACAGGAGTCAAAGAACTTGAGAAATACTACCAAGACAAGGGCTACGTCCTCGCTCAGATTGTTGATATCAAGGCCACTCCTGACGGAAATATTAATCTAGTTGTATCTGAAGGTGTGATCGAAGACATTAAAGTTGCCTTTATCAATGAAGACGGCAAAACCGTAGATAAAGATGGCAAACCAGTCACTGGTACAACTCGCGACTTTATTATTACTCGTGAGCTGACGGTTAAAGAGGGCGAAATATTCAATAAGAATACAATTCAGGGAGATTTACAAAAAGTCTTTGCTCTCGGTTTATTTGAAGATCTCAACATTGGGCTTGCTCCTGGCACAGATCCCCGCAAAGTGATTGTGACTGTCAATGTCAAAGAAC
>JAYUSC010000228.1:0-4369 GCA_043755885.1 Pseudanabaena sp.
TGATTAGCAGTAGTAGCGATCGCACAATTAAAATCTGGAATCTAATCACTGGACTTTGCCTTGCGACGTTACAGAATCATCTCAATTGGGTCTGGTCGCTCAGTCTTAGTCAAGATGCTCAAACTCTCCTCAGTGGAAGCAAAGATGAAACTATAAATCTTTGGGATATGACCACAGGAAATTCTTTGCAAACTCTGCGATCGCTGCGTCCTTACGATCGCATGATCATCAACGATGTCGCCGAATTAACTAAAGCAGAAGTCGGTACTTTAAAAGCTTTGGGTGCTTTAGAAGTTTTGCGATCGCAAACTCTCCCATAAAAAAATGCACGCAGCGCGTGCATTTTTACGATTACCAAGCAGGATGTGAAAAAATCGCCTGCATAGTTTTATTCCCACGTAACTGGTTAGACAGAGGCAAATGTCCTCTCGGAGCGTCGAGGCTCCACATAAACTCATTGGGATAGCGGGTAAAAGAGCCATCTTTTTTCCAGCCGATCTTTAACCAAAACTTTTCCCAGCCCTTGCCAAGGCTGAGCCAGATTTTGCGCTGCACCGAAAAGCCAAACTTACCTTCAGAATAAACTAGCCAAAGTTGATTAATCGTTTGTAAGTCACTAATCGGAATTGATTTTATTTCTGTAAAATATAGCCAACCTCTTGCCAAAGCTCCCGCACCAGCTACCTCACATAGTTTTTTGCTAGTCACGCGATCGGCTTCTTCAAAGTCTTGTTTCGCTAGCAAAATTTGAATTTGTTGGTAGTTGATCGCCTTTTCTGACTTTAAAGTGACCACACCATCAGGGTAATGCGTTTGGGCGATTGCGATCGCAATGGGTAGATCGCTTTGCAATAAAGTTTGATGAATTTTGCCATCGATCCATGTCACCTCAGTATTGGCGGCTTTACGAGCCTGAATAAATTCATCGAATATCTGTAAGCCATCTTCTCCCAAAGTGGCTAATTCAGCGATCGCAGGTAATTGGTTTGCCTCTTTACCCGAAAACAACTTATCTTTTAACGTAGTTAGTTTTGTATCCATCAGAATTTTAAAAATCGCAAAAATCGCACCACTTTGAATTTACACCCTTACCTAGCCCAAAGACTTTAAAAGCAGTTTGCGCTCAAACGAACCACAAGAAATTTTTTAAAAGTGTTCCTTTGCAACACTTTTAAAAAATTTCTTGGTTTGGGTTTGAGCGCAAAGCGCTGTACAAGCGCAAATAACTAGTCGATGTAACCCATCAGTCCTGCATTGTCGATCGCATTTGAGGCAACAGGTCTGGTCTCACCCATTTGAGAGTATGTTTCGCTAATCACCAATCCTGCTGAACCCACAGGGCGCTCACCTGCGATATAAAACTTATCGACAATCACAAAGCCATCCTCAACCACAGGACGCTCGCCCGAAGAGAAAAATGTGCTAGTCACATGCACACCACTGTTCACGATTGGACGCTCGCCGCCCATGGTGGTGTAGGTGCTGCTAATTGCTAACTTGCTAGCCTCGATTGGACGTTCGCCTGAACTGTTGAAATATTCAACTGCACGAAAGCCGCCATCAACAATGGGGCGATCGCCATAATGCTTAAGGGTTTCAGTCACAATTAATGAACCTTTTTGTTCGATTGATGCTGCGGCGGGTTTAGATTCTTCCTTCACCGCCAAAGCTGAGATATCCACTGTACCTGTTTTTGCGGTTGTTTCGCTGTCAGACTTGGCTTTGCTGGGGCGAGAGGATTTATCTTCTGGTTTGGTGTTTTCGGCTTTGGGGCTTTCGTTACTTGTACTCATGCTTTATTTTCCTCAAAAATTTTATATTCAAGATCTGCTCAAAAACTTTTAATTGTTATCAAAAAAACTTCTAAAGCTGTAGCCTTTCTAGTTAATTCTACAGAAAAACACATACTCTAAATATTTTGATATGTCTTTATGTCTAATTTGAAAATACAGCTAAAACCAGCAATTTAGCTATAGATCAGCCTCAAGCTTTATTTTTCTCTCTCTAACTATGATTTATGACATCTCAAAGCAAGCCAATTTTTTGTGGCGTGGCGAAGCCACGCCACAAAAAATTGGTTCTTTATTTAAGGGGCAATGTAACCCTGAATATTTTCAGGACGTAAGGGACGCATAATTTGATTGGCGCGAACTATCTGATTGTCAGTACCTTGAACAACAATCAGATATTTGCCTTCATCAAGACGATTACGAATCGGAACTGAATCGCTGCTAGTTGCCACACCGACACCGCCGCCCACAAATATGCTTCCCATCGCCCCACCAAAAGCACCTAACAAACCACCGATTAGATGATTGCCGATTGAACCCGCCCAAGAGAAAGTATGTAACTCAGTAACGAGGCTAAACCCAATTCCTGCAAAAAATCCAAAGGGTACAAGCCAATATGACATTAGATATGCTTGTTTGCGACCTTGCACAAGCGGATCGATAAAGCCAAATTCTTCCGCACTTTTGTAGCCTTTACCTAAAATCGAAATTGCTTGCATTGGGAAATTTGCTGATTCTAGTTGCGTATAAACTTCTTCAGCTTTCATACGATCGCTCCAAACACTAACTAAATAGTTCATATACCCTTAAACCCTATAACCTAATAGCCAATATCCTATAGCGCAAAGGGTCACAAAAAAGAGTAGCATCCAATCACTTCCAAGATGAAGGGATGGAAGTTTGAAGTAATTAGTTGGAATTATTTATTTACTAGTTTTCTTTTGTGGTTTATGGATTTTTTGGTCTAACGATGCCAAATACTGAGGTGTAACCATGCAGAAATGTCGTGCCACCCACAGGACCAATTTCGCCAGAGCAGAAAAAACCACCAAATGGGATTAAGCCAAGATGTTTTTGCAAGATCTCAGAATCAAAGTTTGGCTTGCCATATAGTCTCTCGCCGCGTCCCATACAGGAAAACATCAAAGCCGCCGTTGCCGAGACATTGGGAGCCTCTAAGTTCAATTGATTGGAATAATTAACTAAGGCTTCTTCTAAGTCTTCTGCCGAGGCTTTACCATCGCGTAAATGCAGTTGGATTCTCTGCCCAGGTCGCATCCGATCGCCAACTGCGATCGCACCCGATCTTGGATCAACACCAATAATATTCCGAATCAAGAAATCGCCCTGTGATGGATTGGCCTTAAACTCATTCATCACCACACCTATGAATAGTGAGTGCTGCGCGAGTTCGCGATCGCTTGGGTTTAAATCGCCTACAGTATCTTGTAATAGGCTTAGAGGCGGCTTGCCCTCCAGTCCCAAAATTAAATTGCGTTCACATTCAGAAACCTGCAAGATTTTGCCAATCGGACGGCAACCCTGAGAAACCACAGGATCAATAGTCACATCGCCCCATAGAGCCACACCTAAAAGCCCTGTGCGATACAGCTTATACTTTCCTTCTTCATGGAAACAAAACAACGCATTTGCGCCCATACCGCCGCTGCTAGCCAAGCCACCGACTTTGACTGCATTGGGATACGCAAAATCCAGTCCTTGGATCAAGTCATTAATTGGAAATGAGAATGGATCGCCAAGCAATACAAAACTCGGCGCAACCAATGGATCGACATCGGTTAATTTTTCCCAGCGATCGGGGGGGCTATCGAGATCGGGTAACTGGTTATCATCGAGGTGAAATACTTTTGCCTTAGCATTTGGTAAGTGACCGACAAGTAATGCGATCGCAGGTTTATCTTCAAACTCTTGACCATTGCCAACAATCCCCCCACCAGAGCAGCCAATTAACATTTGAATCGGCAATTTATCCGCCAATAATGGCAACAAGCGCGGATAGTCACTCGCAAAAGCGGTGGAGACAAACAAAAAGCCCAAATCAAGCGATCGATCACCCATCAATGCAAATACTTGCTGTGACAGATCTTGCACCGCAGCTTCCAAAGATATTTTTGTCGAAAGACTAGTAACCCACTTCATAGACCTAGCTGTGTACCAACTTTACTTCCAGACATTTCTTGATAAATTACTTGCAAGGTTTTTAGGCAACCCCAAGTCTTTCGTCTTTGGATTTGAGCTTTTTTCGAGCTTAATATTCAAGGATAGTATCTAAGCTTACATTGGAGCGACATAATTCCGACATTTTTTATGCCATCTATAAATTCAAGACTTGGTAAGGCGCTGAAATAACAGTAAAATAATTTCGGTAACTTTCCCAAGGACAAGTCACCAAGTTTAAGTTATATATAGTTTCCAAACTTTACAAATACGTTACCGATACATTTATAAAAGACAAATTAACGGAGAAAACAATATGCAGGATACGATTGCCAGCCTGATCGGTGCTTATGATGCAACAGGTAAATACTTCGATCGCGATGCCATGGATACCCTCAAAT
>JAYUSC010000229.1:0-1889 GCA_043755885.1 Pseudanabaena sp.
GCGGGCTTCGCCCGCCGAACCAATTTTGGGTTTTATTAAATTTTCATTCCTAAATTGAAATTACTTAATGAAAAGCATTTCTTGGTATGTAGGCAATGGCCAAAGGTCATCGGCAACTTCACCTTCCAAGGCATCGACATAACCACGGATTCCATCCATTAAAGGTCGGACAGTATGCGAGAGATACTGCATATGATCTTCAACAGTAGCAAAATCGTGTTTTGTCAACGCATCACTGAGCTTACTAACTCCATCGATCGCTAGCTTCGTCAAAGATGCAACTTTCTCAACGGTTTCTTTGTCGAAGTCAACACCGATCTCCTTCAGACTGAGCGCAGTATTGCTAAGATCAGCAAGATAGCGGGTTGCCGCAGGATAAATCAAAGTCTTCACCATGCTGACAACAAGTCTAGCTTCAACTTCAATCGAGAGAATGTACTGCTCAGCGTAAGTCTCAAAGCGACTCGCTAACTCAACAGGATTTAAAACACCCTCTCTGTTGAACAATTCTTCGATGTAAGATTCCTTGAGAACAGGTAATGCATCTGGGGTAGTGCGAAGATTGGCTAAACCACGTTCGGCTGCGAGTTTGTGCCATTCTTCAGAGTAGCCGTTACCATTGAAGATGACTGCGCCATGGAGTTCCATCACTTCTTTAAGAACTGTCGTAATCGCCGCATTCAAGTCAGCACCCTTAGCCATTGCGCCTTCAAGCTTCTCAGCCATCCAGTCAAGTGACTCAGCAAGGATCGTATTCATCGCGACGAGGGGACCCGCTACGGATTGATTAGAACCCACAGCACGGAACTCAAAGCGGTTGCCAGTGAAAGCGAATGGTGAAGTACGGTTGCGATCGCCTGGATCTTTGGGCAAGATTGGCAAGGTGTCAACACCAATATTCATATGCCCTCTAGCGGATGAACTCTTCAGGTCGCCTTGAAGAATTTGCTCAAACACATCCTCAAGTTGCGTGCCTAGATACATCGAAATAATTGCAGGAGGAGCTTCGTTTGCACCCAAGCGGTGATCATTGCCAGCAGTTGCAACTACAGCACGGAGCAGAGGTCCATATTTGTGAACCCCACGAATGATCGCACCACAGAAAACCAAGAATTGAGCATTGGCGTGAGGTGTATCACCTGGATCAAGTAAGTTCCCTTGAGTAGAGTTGCCAACTGACCAGTTAACATGCTTACCAGAGCCATTAATTCCTGCAAATGGTTTTTCATGGAGTAAGCAAACAAACCCATGCTTCTTGGCGGTGAACCGAAGTAGAGTCATGATCATTTGCTGGTGATCGGTAGCTACGTTAGCAGCTTCAAAAAATGGCGCGATTTCAAATTGACCAGGGGCGACTTCGTTGTGGCGAGTTTTGGCAGGAATGCCAAGGCGATACAAGCGCTCTTCTACATCTTGCATGAAGACTTGCACACGCTCAGGAATTGCGCCGAAGTAATGGTCGTCAAACTGTTGTCCCTTAGCCGATGGCTTACCAAATAAGGTACGACCAGTTAGCAAGATGTCTGGACGAGAATTAGCGAAATTGGCATCGATCAAGAAATATTCTTGTTCAGCACCACAGCTAGAGTTGAGGGGCGCAATGTCTTTCTCACCCATCAGTTTCAAGACTTTGGTGGCGGCTCTATTCATCGCTGCATTCGATCGCAACAATGGGGTCTTCTTGTCTAGGGCTTCACCAGTCCAAGATACGAAAACTGTAGGAATACAGAGGGTAGAACCATTGTCGGTTTCCATGATATAAGCAGGGCTAGTCACATCCCATGCTGTGTAACCACGCGCCTCAAAGGTAGAACGGATACCGCCGTTGGGGAATGAAGAACCATCGGGTTCGCCTTGTACCAAGACTTTACCCGCAAATTCGGTAATTG
>JAYUSC010000230.1:0-1889 GCA_043755885.1 Pseudanabaena sp.
TGAATTTCCTGAAGTATTTCGTAGACAGCCTGATATCTTTTGATAAGAGCTTTTTCTAACATCTTATCTAGCATTATTTTAAAATTGGCACTGACTATCTCCCCGTTTAGAAAATCTTGCCATACCCATTTATCTTCATGATCACTAAATAAATATCTTGGCTCACAATCGGTAAGCAAATAGATACAAGTCACACCCAAAGCATAAATATCACTAACAAAATCTGCCTTACCTCTCGCCTGTTCAGGAGCCGTATATTCTGCACTGCCGATCGTTGTCCCCGTCTTTTGCAACGCCGTCTGGCTTGCCAACTTCGCCGCCCCAAAATCCACGATTACTAACTTTCCATCCGATCGCCTTCTAATAATATTTTCTGGCTTAATATCGCGATGAATCACCTTGCCTGCATGGATAAACTGCAACACAGGCAACAGATCCAGCAATAGCTCCTTAATTTTCGCCTCACTAAACCGCCCCGATCGCTTCAACTCCTGTAATAAATTTTCACCATCAATAAATTCTTGCACCAAATATTGCCGCCCATCCTGCTCACAATGCGCCAACAACTCAGGAATTTGATTATGCTTACCCAAATCATCTAGCCGCACCGCCTCTTGCTCAAATAGTCTCTGAGCCTCCCGCAAAGTCGCAGGATCATCATAGATAAATTGCTTGATTACGCATTTCGGCTTCGAGGGCTTGCCTTCATCCTGAGCCAAGAAAGTCTTACCAAATCCCCCTTGTCCGATTACCTTCAAAGCGCGGTAACGCTCTTGAATTTGTAACTTAGCGCCGCATTGACTGCAAAACTTGGTTGTTATTGAATTTGCGCGATCGCAAGCAAGACAAAGGCAGTTACTCATGCTAGGGAAATCTTAAAAAATTTAGCTTTAATGATCTAGTTATAGCCTAACGTGAGCAAATCTTAGCAACACAATGATTTCACAGGTGATGTCAGGCGATCTTCACGGAATTAGATTAAAAATGTCACAGTGTCTAGGTCTAAACAAACTAAAATCTCGGCGATCGAGCGTAAGTACAGTAACGATATTTAATCGCTCAGCAACCGCCATCACAGTAGCATCTACAAAATCAATACGACTATCTGCATACTGATTTAGAATTTCCGCAACCCTCAAAATGTCTTGTTCAACCAAAGCTATCAGCGAAAGCCGACTAACTGGTAATCCCCTGAGAAAAGAAGCGACAGTAACTATTCCTGATTCTCTTCCAATTAGATAAGCAACTTCAGCTAACACCGTTTGAGGTAAAAGTATCATTTGTTGCTGGATATAAATGGTTTTTACCGCTTGATGTTTTGAATCTGAACGATTGGCTAAAGCTACAACAAAGCCAGTATCAGCAATTACTGTTTCCATGACCATCCAGCATTGTCATGAATTTCTTGCTCTAATATCTCTTCTGACTTTTCTGCTAGATCTGCCGCCCCCGAAAATAGCCCTATTAGCGGATCTTCCTGAATGCTTACAATCTTCTCGTTTCTCACCATATCATTTTCAACTTCTTGCTCCAAGTTAACTAAATAGCTAAGAGGCAAATTAGCTATAGCTTGGGGCATATCCAAAATAGCTAACAGAAGTATTTCCCTTAACTCAGCTTGAAGCGATCGCCCATGACGGGTAGCTCTTATTTCTAGCTTCTCAACCACAATAGGATCTAAGTTTTCAATAATTACTTTAGTCATGTTAAGACACAGATTGAGTATCCACTGTGGACACAGTATAGCATCAGAACTCATCGAACCATCGAAGACATATACTCAATGCTACTCAAATGAAAGCGATCGCAATGTAGATCTGCTGATAGGCGATCGAAAAAATTAACTCCCTATTTTTGATCTACGCCTGACAGTCTAACTCTATTCTAGC
>JAYUSC010000231.1:0-4354 GCA_043755885.1 Pseudanabaena sp.
AGCCCTCCCCTTGCAAAGGGGAGGGAACGAATTTCTAGTCTTCCCCCTTTGCAAGGGGGAATTAAAGGGGGTTTTGAGACTTGTGTGTACACAGTAGCCCGCAGGAGAGGGGGAGCGAAACCCTAATATTTTCTTGTTCCCCTCTCCTGCGGGAGAGGGGCTAGGGGTGAGGGGCTTAGAAACTTCCACGTAACATCAGCCATCACGATCAAATCGTTTATGAAATAGAAAAATGTCTATAGATTTCAGAGATTCTGACGAGCTAACTTTCATAGAAGAAGATGAGTTATCTTTTGTAGATGCAAAGCCCAATATTATTGGGCTTAATTTAATTGGCGATCCGAATGAATCTCCAGAAATATTTGAATTCACATCATTACTGAGCAGATCAACATGGCAAATCTTGATCTGTGATGATGATCTTTCTGTCCATACAGTTACTAAACTTGCCCTAGAGGGATTTAAGTTTGCAGGCAAAGAATTAGAGATACTCTCTGCTTTCTCTGGTGCTGAAGCAATCAAAATTATCGCGCAAAATCCTGACATCGCAGTGATCCTGCAAGATGTGATCATGGAAACTAATGATGCGGGGTTACAAGCTGTCAAGCATATCCGTGAAGTTTTGCAAAATCAACTGGTACGGATTATCCTCCGCACAGGACAGCCAGGGGATTTCCCTGAAGCTTCAGTGATTTTGAACTATGACATCAATGACTACAAGTCAAAAACTGAGCTGACCGAGCAGAAATTATTTACAACCCTAATTTCTAGCCTCAGAGCATACAGCAGCATTGTAAATCTTGCCGAAAGCCGTCAAAAGTTAGCGATCGCAAACACACAACTCTATCAATTTAATCAAAATTTAGAAAAGCTTGTCCAAGAGCGCACCATTGAACTTGAAATTGCTAAAGAAGCCGCAGATAGTGCAAACAAAGCGAAAAGCCAGTTTCTGACCAACATGAGTCATGAGCTGAGAACTCCTCTTAATGGAATTCTTGGTTATGCTCAACTTCTCAAAATGAGCGATGACCCTGTTAAACATCAAGATGGATTAAATGTGATCCAGCGGAGCGGTCAGCACTTACTGACATTAATTAATGACATTCTTGATCTGTCCAAAATTGAGGCTGGTAAATTAGAGATTTCTCACGATCTATTCCATTTAAATGAACTTCTCAATAGTCTGATCGATCTATTTAAGGTTCAGGCAAGCAATCAAGGCGTAGAAATTATCTACAAGATGATTGGACAAATTCCCAAACTTGTTCATGGTGATGCCAAACGGCTGCGCCAAGTTCTGTTTAATTTAGTTGGGAACGCAATCAAGTTTACCGACCAAGGAATTGTGACGCTGACAGTGCAAAGTCTTAGTAACAACAAAATTCGTTTTGATGTCATCGATAGCGGTGTGGGGATTGCGCCCGAGGATTTACCCAAAATATTTGAATCCTTTGAACAAGTTGGCGATCCGATCAAAATGCAATCAGGAACTGGATTGGGATTGCCAATTAGCAAACGCCTGATCGAGATGATGGGAGGAGAGCTAAATGTAACCAGTACCCTAGGGCAAGGTAGTACTTTCTGGATTGAAATTGATTTACCGACTTACGTAAATCTAAAAACAGCCGAGCAGATCCAACAAGATGTGGAAATCATCGGTTACAAGGGCAAAAAACGTAAAATCGTCTTGTCAGATACCAAACAATTAGACCGTCGTGGACTGGTCGCTATGCTTTCTCCACTTGACTTTGATATCATCGAAGCTGGGGGCAGTATTGATAGTTTTGATAAAACGTTAGCGCATACGCCTGATTTGCTGTTACTAGGCTTAAAAAATCTAGATGATGCTTGCGGTATTCCTCATAAAATCCGCCAGAACCCTCTGCTCAAGGACATGGTGATCATTATGATCTTAGAAGACGTACTCGAATGCGATCGCCAAAAATGTATAGAAATTGGTGGTAATGACTTTATGGTCAAACCAGTTGCCATGAAAACCTTAATGGATACTATCCAAACTAATCTAGGGCTAGAGTGGGAGTACTGCTATTCTGCGTCCCCTGAAATCACTATAAATCGCCAATCTCTGCTAAAATCTAAGCCTACAGTATCTGCTCCCAGTTATTGATACTGCTGACTCGTTAAATCCTCCTGTCTCTGCTCCATCTGACACCAATTTCAAGAATGGCTTAGCCATATTTGAAGCTTTAAAATCCCTCTGGGTAAGGTTTTAGATTCTTAGGAATGTCGCAACTCTCTAAGAATTGGTATGAATGAATTGGCACGAATAAAAATGGCAACATTAACAGCGACAGCCCGATAAAAATACGACACAAAACCGACACACAACCACACAATCTGGAGTTCTATGTCTTTCTCAGCCCTTGGCTTGTCTGACCAAATCGTCCGCGCCGTCACTGCACGCGGCTATACCGAGCCTACACCGATTCAGTCACGGGCGATCCCCGTTGTCCTCTCAGGTCAAGATCTATTAGCTGGCGCTCAAACTGGTACTGGCAAAACCGCAGGATTTACATTACCGATCCTGCATTTACTATCGAACAAGATCGTTAAGCGATCGCCAACTGGCAAAATCCCAATTCGGGCGCTGATCCTCACACCTACCCGTGAACTCGCCGCGCAAGTCGAAGAAAGTGTCCGCATGTATGGTCGCCATTTACCGCTGCAATCAATGGTGATCTATGGCGGCGTGAATATTAATCCCCAGATCAACCGCCTCAGAGGTGGTGTAGAGATTTTGGTGGCAACCCCAGGGCGATTGCTAGATCACGTACAGCAAGGGCGATTGGATCTATCCAAGGTCGAGATCTTAGTATTAGATGAAGCCGATCGCATGTTGGACATGGGCTTTATTCGTGACATTCGTCGTATTCTTGCTTTATTACCCAAAGAACGCCAAAACCTCTTATTTTCGGCAACTTTTTCCAATGAGATTAAATCCTTTGCCAGTACCTTACTCAATCAGCCTGTAATGGTTGAAGTTGCTGGTCAAAATGCCACGGCTGATCTGGTTACGCAGAGGATTTTTCCTGTCGATCGCGATCGCAAACGTGAGCTACTCACCCATTTGATCAAGACTAATAGCTGGTATCAGGTACTGGTATTTACACGCACCAAGCATGGAGCCGATCGCCTCGTCAAGCAATTACATCAAGACGACATTGTGGCGATGGCGATTCATGGCAACAAGAGCCAAGCCGCCCGTACTCGCGCCCTCGGCAAGTTTAAAGATGGCAGTCTGCAAGTATTAGTCGCCACCGACATCGCGGCACGCGGCTTAGATATTAGTGAGCTACCCCATGTAGTCAACTACGAGTTACCGAATGTCCCCGAAGACTATGTACATCGGATCGGACGTACAGGACGCGCTGGCTCGTCAGGTGAGGCAATCTCGCTAGTATGTGTCGATGAGCGCAAGTTCTTGTCAGATATTGAGAAATTAATTAAGCGATCGCTACCTCAAGAAATCATTGACGGTTTCGATCCTGATCCCCGCGCCAAGCCTGAGCCAATCCAAGTCGGACGACAATCAAAGCATCAGCCTCGACGTGGTGGAAATAGCGATCGCAATTATGCAGGGAAATCGTCATCAGCGGCTGCACCAAGTAAATCGCCGAGTAAACCCCAAAAGCCACAGCTTAATAAAAATGTTATTACCAAATCTCGAAATCCCAACTAAAACAGAATAACTGACACCCTTCTCAGCCAAGAATTAATGGTGCTAGGCTTTGCTCTGCAGCATTAATTCTTGACTCTATATGTCTATTTTTGAATGGTAAGCGAGTATACTATCTATACTGAATCTTCGCTAAGACTGATTAAAACACGGATGTTTTATGGGAATGCGCCTTTGTCTCGAATTGATTGCAACCTCGATTCAGCAGCTACATGATCTAGAACATATTGCGGCATCACCCATATCATCTTCTATCGAAATCGAGACCAGAAATCTCAATCTAGAAGATGCTGGGAATGTTTTGCGAGCAAGCTTAACAGAACTAGAGGTGATTCAGCGATCGCTTGCGGGAGAATTAGATCGCTATCGGGAACTGTTTGACTTTGCTCCTGACGGTTACTTTGTTACCGATATTAAGGGCGATATCTCTGAGGCTAACCGAGCTGCTACGCTCATGTTTGGTTCACAGCCGCTTGGACAGAACTTAGAAAACTTTGTCTATCCCTCCTATAAAGAACAATTCCAAAGATTATTAGGACAGCTCCAACGCGGTCAAAACATCAAGAGTTTAGACTTTCGGATGCAGTTTCCGACAGGACAACCCTTTGATGCAGGTTTTACAATTATCAGCATTCGCGCTCCTTTAGATGGACGGGT
>JAYUSC010000232.1:0-26685 GCA_043755885.1 Pseudanabaena sp.
GAATCTTTTTATAATCAATTCTTATCTGATGTCGTCACCGATCTGCGCGAAACTGGATTATTACAGGAAAGCCAAGGTGCTTTATGTGTCTTTCTAGAAGGATTCAGTAATAAAGATGGTCAACCCTTGCCCCTGATCGTGCAGAAGACCGATGGCGGCTACAACTACGCCACCACCGACCTCGCCGCCCTGCGTTATCGCATACGCGAAGACAAAGCAACACGAATCATTTATGTAACTGATATCGGTCAGTCGGGACATTTTACCCAAGTCTTCCAAGTCGCGAAACGTGCGAATTGGATTCCTGAAACCGTGCAAACTACTCACGTTCCCTTTGGGTTGGTGATGGGTGACGATGGCAAAAAATTTAAAACGCGATCGGGTGACACGATCGCACTCAAGAGTCTCCTCGAAGAAGCGGTCACTCGTGCGCGTGCTGACATCGAAACTCGTAACCCTGAAGCATCTGACGAGTTCAAACAAGATGTCGCCGAAGCGGTCGGACTCGGTGCAGTCAAATACGCCGACCTGTCGCAAAATCGCACCAGCAACTATATCTTTAGCTTTGATAAGATGCTAGCCCTCCAAGGCAATACAGCACCCTATATGCTCTATGCCTATGTGCGCGTGCAGGGAATCGGACGTAAAGGCGAGATTGATTTTGCTAGTTTAGATGCTGATGCGATCGCACTCACACAAGATCCAGAGATTGTCTTAGCCAAGCATTTGTTGCAATTTGCCGAAGCGATCGATGCAGTTTCTGAAGAACTGTTCCCAAATCGTCTTTGTCAATATCTCTTTGAACTCAGCCAGAAATTCAATCAATTCTTCGAGCAATGCCCAGTATTGCAAGCGGTCGAATCAGAAAGAATCTCACGCCTGAGTCTCTGCGATATCACCGCCAAAACCCTCAAGCTTGGTTTAAATCTACTCGGTATTCGCGTTTTAGAACGCATGTAAAATCACGAGTTCGTGCGAAGCACGAACTCTCTACAAATAGGAACTAAAAAAATGACCTTAGAACAACCTGATAGCGTTTGGAATCATAAGCCTTGGTGGTGTCAACCTTGGTCAATCATCTTGACTGGAATCTCGATTATTAGTGGCAGTTGGCTATTATTTAAAATAGTCTGGTTATCTATTCTCGTCGCCATTCCCATCACTGCATGGATGGGATTTTTCGTAATTCTATTTCCTAAGTTAGCGCTGCAAGAAGTTAATCAAGCGATTAAGTAAAACTTCGGTTTTGTTGGACGCTATCCCTGTTGAATCAGGAAGCCAGCGCTGTAACGCCTAAGCGGTCAGCGTCTGGTAGTTCACCAAGCTCTATTTACTCTTGGGGGCTTTTCTGTATTTGTATCCATCAACAAAAGTCAACAAAAAAGCACTCGTTTTAAAAGTGCTTTACTTATTGATTAAGAATACCCCCAGGGGAATTCGAATCCCCGTCGCATCCGTGAAAGGGATGTGTCCTAGGCCTCTAGACGATGGGGGCGTGTTCTTGACCTTTATCAAGATACATACCATACCGAAACTTTGTCAAGACCTAAAGCAAACTTTTTTAAATATCGAAAAAGATTAGGTTTTGTGGTGCGACAAAGCCGCACCACAAAACCTGATCTTTTACCTGATGGGGGGACGAATCCCATAGTTGCGATAGCGCCAATAATCTTGCAAAATTTGCGCGTGATCGAAACATAGCTGGTTGGGGATTTCCCAAGCCGCGAACATGCCGACCGACTTGGCATCGTCATCCGCCTTGGGTTCACCCACTGCTTCAGCCATGTACACAGCACTAATCGTATGTAGGCGCTCGTCACGGCTAGGGTCAGAATAAAGCCCTAACAAGCCGATTAACTCCACCTGTAGCCCTGTTTCTTCCTGCGCTTCTCGCCTTGCCGCATCTTCTAGGCGTTCACCATAATCGACAAATCCACCCACGATCGCCCAGCCGTGGGGTAGATTCAGTCGCTCGATTAAAACAATGGGTTGATTTGGGCGATCGCGGAGGGCGATGATGATATCAACCGTGGGAACAGGATTTCGGTATGTCACTTGATTGGCAAAGTTATTAAAAAAAATCGAGTAGCGGCACTTTGCGCTGCCACTTGCTTTATAAGCTTTAAGGCCGCGCTTTTCGTACTGTAGAGGGTGATTACAGCTACAAAATGCGGCTTCACACTAAGTTATCATGCAGATTCATCATCCGAGAGCTATTAACACTACTCGGCAGGAGAGTATTTCTTTGATCCCAATCAGCATAGAAATTGTAGAAGGTAATCCGAACCTTGCCTCTCTCTTGGGTTGGCATTTACAGCAGATTGGCTATTCGGTATTTCAAGCGATAAGTTGTCAGCAAGCAAAGCTAGTGTTTCAAAAGCAGCAGCCCAGCTTGGTGATCTTAAGTACCGATTTGCCTGATGGCGATGGCATTGAGTTATGTCGCTGGCTTCATAAACAAAGAAGTTCTTTAGTATTTGTAATTTCATCGCGCACTAATGAATCTGACATCGTAGAGGGTTTAAAGGCAGGTGCGGATGACTATTTGACCAAGCCCTTTGGGATGCAAGAATTTTTGGCAAGAGTGGAGGCGCTGACTCGCCGATTACGCACGTCTGCACCGCCTGCTTGTTTGGACTATGGTGTGCTGAAAATTGATCTAGTTCAGAGACAGGTGCGGCTAAAAGGCAGTGCGATCGATTTAACGCCTCAAGAATTTAGCTTGCTCTATGTTCTCGCTCAGTCCGAAGGGCTTGCCCTGAGTCGTGCTGAGCTTTTGCAACGGGCTTGGCCAGATGAGATTAATAATCCGCGTACTGTCGATACTCATGTTTTATCGTTACGCAAAAAGCTCGAAGTCGATCCGCAACAACCAAATTTGATTCAAACAGTGAGAAATATTGGCTATCGCTTTAATCCTGAAGCCTTATTGCGATCGCCTTTGCGTCCTAATTCTCAAATTTCAAATAATTCAAATAGCTCAAATAGCGATCGCCCACCACAATTCACGGCTCCACCCAGCCGCTCGTTCGCCAAATACTAAAACCCCAAAAAGGCAAAGCAACCACTTAGTGGTTGCTTTGCCTTTTTGGGGTTGTGCGAATTAGAATAGCTCTAAAGTCTCTAATGTTGATCAAAGTGCCACAGAAAATTATTGTTGTCGGGGCAGGAATTGGTGGTTTGACTGCGGCGGCGTTGTTGGCAAAGCGTGGCTATGAAGTGATTGTTTATGATTTAGCCCAAGTTGCTGGTGGTTGTGCCTCGACATTTAAGCGGCGCGGATTTACCTTTGATGTTGGTGCAACACAGGTAGCAGGGTTAGAATCTGGCGGTATTCACGATCGCATTTTTAAAGAACTCGAAATAGAAATCCCCGAAGCCACATATTGCGATCCTGCCTGTGCGGTGTTTTTGCCAAATGAGCGAGAGCCTGTGAATGTGTGGCGCGATCGCAATCAATGGAAACTAGAACGCCAAAAGCAATTTCCTAATAGCGAGCCATTTTGGGATTTTTTGGAAGATTTATTTTGGCGGAGTTGGCGTTTTCAGTCACGAGATCCAATTTTGCCACCGCGTAATATTTGGGATGCATGGCAATTAGTTAAAGCTCTACGAATCGATACTTTAGCAACAATACCCTATACATTTTCGACCGTAGGCGATGCTTTACGCGGGTTTGGATTGGCAAAGGACAAAAGATTGCGAACTTTTCTAGATTTGCAACTAAAACTCTATTCGCAGGTGAATGCGGAAGAGACGGCTTTGCTTTATGCCGCAACAGCTTTAGCCGTTTCGCAAGCTCCTTTGGGGCTATTCCATCTTAAGGGTAGTATGCAAGTTTTAAGCGATCGCCTAATTGAGAGTATTGAGCGTGATGGTGGAAAGGTTTTGATGCAGCATGAAGTCACTGCGATCGCAGATCACGGAAAAAGGAAAAAGGTAAAAGGTAAAAACATCAAGACGGGTGAGGCTTGGTGGGATGAGGCGGATCAGGTAGTGGCGAATGTGACGGTGAATGATTTTGTGAGGCTTTTGGGGGATGAAGCGCCCAAAGGCTATTCCAATCGCGTTGCGAGTTTAAAACCCGCTTCGGTAGCTTTTGTGGTTTATTTGGGTGTGGATCGGGCGGCGATTCCTGATCATTGTCCGCCGCATTTGCAATTTTTGGAAGCTGGGGACAAACCGCATTCTCTATTTGTTTCGGTTAGTAAGGAAGGTGATGGACGCGCTCCATTAGGAAGATCGACAATTATTGCTTCAGAGTTTACGGATGCAGCGGTTTGGTATAGCGATGATGATTATCAACTTCTCAAACAGAAATTTACAGAACGTGCGATCGCACAGTTAAGTGAATATTTCCATCTCAATGAGCAGACAATCATTCATGTCGAGGCGGCTACACCACAAACTTTTGCGCGATATACAGGACGCGATCGCGGTATCGTTGGCGGTGTGGGAATGCGCGTGTCTACGTTTGGACCCTTTGGTTTTGCCAATCGCACTCCTCTCAAAAATATCTGGCTAGTAGGCGACTCCACCCACCCAGGCGAGGGAACCGCAGGGGTTAGCTATTCAGCACTAACAGTAGTAAATCAGATAGAGAAAGAATCCTAAACTCCGACAAAGAAAGTTATCTTGCCTGAATTTTGTACATATTAGGGAACCCCAAGAAAAAATGATCCATATAAAACCCAAAAGGGTTACGGCGAGCTTAACCCTTTTGGGTTTTATTATTTTGTGTAAGTCCTTAACCTGAAGATGATAGTACGATTTTTTGCTGTTGAGACTCTAAAAATTCGCGAATTCGTTTGATTTGAAACTCACGGGCGTAGTCTAGGATTTGATTTGCAAAGGGAGTGTAAGTCGAATCAGTTTCTTGTAGAAGTACTACCTCATCTTGAATGGCGATAATATCGCCCATGCGTGCAAGTTGTAGCAATCTTTCGACAGTGAAGTTTGGCGGCGCAATCATCGGTTGTGCGATCGCATCGATCTTGATATTGCTAATACTTATGTCAGTATCATCGTAGATATTACTATCATCGTATTCCCATTCCAAATTGAGTAGCGATCGCATTGCATGAAACAAAGTATCAGGAGCAATCGGCTTCGAGATGAAATCATTACATCCCACAGCGATGCTTAGACTGCGATCTTGATTGAATGCACTTGCCGAAACCATGATGATCGCCGTTTGCTCGAACATCGGTAACTGACGTAACTGCTTGGTGGTTTCATGTCCATCTAGTTGTGGCATTACCATGTCTAGCAAAATTAAATCTGGCTCAAAGCTTTGGGCTTGAGTGAGACAATCATCGCCATCGATCGCTTCGGTAACAATGAAGCCTAGCGGCGTAAGCAAATCACGTAACACCATCCGATTTTCGGTCTTGTCATCGACAATCAAAATTTTGCGGCGATCGCCCAAATAACCTGCAATCGTCCGACTATCGATCAATATCGGTTGAACATGATTAGGAACTTCAGTTAACTCAATTTCAAACCAGAAAGTGCTACCTTCATTTAAGCTACTCTCCACATGCAGTTGTCCTCCCATCATCTCCACAATCTTTTGACAGATTGGCAAGCCTAACCCAGTACCAGAGTAGCGACGAGCGCGATCGCCAACTTGTTGGAATGGCAAAAAGATATCTTCTAATTTGTCTGGATCAATGCCCACTCCTGTATCTGCGATCGCAAACCGAACTTTGTAGTTATTGTTAGATTCACAGGGCTGAGCATTGACGCTCAGAGAGACACTGCCGCGATCGGTAAACTTCACAGCATTCCCAAACAAATTAATCAGCACTTGGCGCAGACGCTTTTCATCACCGTACATAGTGGTAGGCAATACGCTAGTCGGTTGGTAGATTAACTCAACATCCTTAGCCCGTACTTGCAATTGGAACATATCCGTAATGCTTTGCAACAACTTAGGAAGATCAAATTCACTAGGATTGAGTTCGAGTTTCTTCGCTTCAATTTTAGAAAGATCGAGAATATCATTGAGTAATGTCAGTAAATGTTCGCCACTACGCTGAATGATTTCTAAACCTGCTTGATGCTTGTCAGGATCATAACTGCGCTTGAGGATTTGAGCATAGCCAAGGATGCCATTTAAGGGAGTGCGTAACTCGTGGCTCATGTTTGCGAGAAATTCACTCTTGGCGCGATTTGCCGTATCCGCAACTTCTTTCGCAACTTGCAGTTCCTTTTCGGCTTGCTTGCGATCGCTAATATCTTTGACGGCATAGATTGCAAAAACATTACCGCCAAACTCAATCGTTTCAGAAGAGATTAGTCCCGTAAATTCTTTTCCGGCTTTAGTTACGAAGTTCGCTTCATAATTGAATACTCTCCCTTCAACCGCTAAAACTGTTAACATGCGATCGCGTTCATTTAAATCAACCCACAGATTTAAATCTGAAGGAGCCGCGCCAATCGCTTCTTCCCGACTATAGCCCGTGATTTCCGTCCATTTATTATTGACATCAATATGTTTGTAGGTGTCATTGGATAGTAAAGCCATGCCATCAGGGCTAGAACGAAAAGCTTTAGCAAATTTTTCTTCTGATTCTCGCAGAGCCGCTTCAGTGGATTCATGTTCGAGAATTTCCTGCTGCAATGCATAGGTGCGTTCATCGACCTTCTGCACCAAAAGCTGTGAATATTCCTCCAGTCGCGTATGTGATCTTTTCATCTGACGACTCATCTGATTAAAGGAATTCGCTAAAATCGCTAATTCTTTAACTGCACAAGAATATTCCACTTTTTGATCGAGATTGCCATTGGCGATCGATTGACTTGCTTGACTAAGTTGAGTAATAGGACGACTGATCCGGCGGGCGGCAATAATTCCCAAAATGGCATTTAAGCCTAGTGCGATTAGACATAGCATCGCCGTTGACACTGAATTTTCTTTAATCTGCAACATAAAATCTGATGCAGGTACAACGACAACAATGCGCCAATTCAATCCGCTTAGCCCAGAGTCATCCTTCAATTTCCCAACTTGCAAAAAATATTGTTCGCCCTCAAACTTGATCATTGACTGCTGAATTTCATAGTTATCTTTTACAGGCTGAGATTTTAGCCATTCAGCCACGGTGCGAGTTAATTTGTCTTGACTTTGGGTTGCTAAAATCCGCTCTGATTTCTTTCCCTGAGCAGAAATTTCGACATCCGAATTAGAAGTGGCTACCAATTTACCAGAAGGCTCGACAATGAATGTCTGTCCATGGTTACTAACTTTTGTGTTCTGCAAAAACTGATTGATGTCACCCAAGCGCATTGATATGCCTAAAACCCCTTGGAAATCACCATTTTCTTGATAAATAGGTCTAATTGCGGTGATGGCAGGCTCTTCGGTCATCGAATCTGTATAGACTTCGGTCCAAATACTTTGTCTGGTCTCAACTACAGTCTGATACCAAGGGCGATCGCTTAAATTAAAGTTATTTTTTGCCATCAATAATATTTGGGGTCGCCCAAAATTATCGGTCATAAAAGTCGAATTAGTATTTTCGATCGCAAATCGATCTTTGATGCGTCTGACTCCACTGTATTTGCCAGAAGTAGTCGCAACATAAATATTGCTGATACGGGGGAAGTTTTGCAGTTGTTTCCAAAAGTGAGCTTGAACTCTGATCTCATCATTTGGCTCTATTTGCCCTAGCTCAATGCTATTGGCATTAAGTTGATTAAGGGTATAGGGAAGTTCTAAATAGGAATGTAACCGATCTTGAACTTGCTCTGTAACTTTGCGATGGAACTGATTAGCGAGTAAAAGAATTGCATGATGCCCATTCCGAAAGGATAACCACCCAATCAAGCCAACGATGCCAAAGGTGTTTAACAAAAATGGCACGGTGATCAATAGACTTAGCGGTATTCTAAAGCCTTTGCTTTCAAAACGTGTTGTGGGCGTAGGAATGAATCCTGTTGATACAGCGTCTACGTTGGTGGCGGGATGATTGATCGGTGGTGTGGTCATGGGCTTTTTGTTCTTTCGGTTTCTAAGCTTTAATCAAAACCAAGTCTCCTCAACGCCATTTTGCGATTTTGCCATACTTGTGTTTCTTGTGGTGATATCTGGATTGCTTGATCGTAAGCTGCGATCGCTTCTTCGAGCATTCCTAGTCCGCTCAGGGCATTACCACGACTGTACCAAGCGAAATGATCGTCGGGATTGATTTCTAAGGCGCGATCATGACTAATGATCGCCTCCTCATAAAGGTCTAGTTTGCTCAGTACCAGACCACGATTATTCCATGCGTAATAGTCATCGGGACGGAGTTCCAAAGCTTGATCATAACTAGCGATCGATTCGGTGTAATTTCCCCATTGCTCAAGCGCTTTGGCGCGGCTATACCAAATTTGATGATCGCGAGGCTTGTACTCTAAGGCGCGATCATAACTTGCTACGGCTTCTGCATACTTGCCGAGGCTTTCAAGGGCATAGGCGTGACTAAACCAACCTTGCACATAGTCGGGTCTAATCGCTAGAGCTTTTTCACAATTGTCGATTGCTTCTTCATACTTGCCCAGTACTCCACAAACTAAGCCTTTACCACCGTAGGAATAATAATAATCAGGCTTGTGTTTAAGGGCGCGGTTGTAACTATTGATCGCTTCTTCGTAGCGTCCTAACATACTCAATGAAGTGCCAAGATTGTGCCAAGCAGCATAAAAATCTTCTTTATAAGCGATCGCTTGACGGTAGTTTTCTACAGCCTCTTCGTGATGACTAGAAAGATCCAGAGCCACGGCGCGGTTATACCAAGCCAAATGGTTGTCTTTACGAATCTCTAAGGCAAGATCACAATTAGCGATCGCTTCTTGGCAACGATTGCCAGCTACCAATAATCCTCCCTGCTCTAGCAATAGCTCGACGCGGCGTTCAGAAATCAAGGGCTGAGCTGCGATTAATTTTTGGAGATCCTCATATTTGCGATCGCGATCTTCTTCACTGATTTGAGCATAGGCTTCATAGCGATCGCCATTAGTCCAGCGAAAAGTCTCTTGCCGCATCAACTCCATGTCAGTGGGAAACTCAAATACATCAACATTACTGCCAAAAAATTCAGGATAGCTATCGATAAAAAATTTGAGGGCAAATAAGGGCAGTAAAAATACAAAACAGATCGGAAAACTCTCTTTGAGCTTAGCTTTCAACAGAACAAGATGGGCAAGCGGACGCGGAATATGCGTCAACTTTGCGCTCAAATCACGATCAGCAAGATCGTTAAGCTTGTTCTCTAAAAAATCTTCGATGCCTGTGACAAATATTAGATTTGGTTTATGTAAATCTGGTTCATTTACTAACATTTGATGAAAATCGGCAATCGGGCGATCGAGCCTTAATACAAGGACTTTTTGACTCGCTGCATCTACCCGCGTCCTTTTAATAATCTGTTCTCCCTCCGCAGGTGAACAACGCACAAACAGCATTTCAAAATCTTTCTTGGTTTTTAATAAACCCAATAGCTGCTGATATTCTGTCTCTGGGTTTTTTAGAGCGTCTTTATCCCAAGCGTTTCCAGTGTATTGCATGGTTCTCCCATTTGACTGAATACTCAAACCAATCATACCAAAATTGTAAAATTCTGTTCAACCCTTCAAGATTATATCAATTCTTGAATTTACCATTTGACAATTAGTAAGCTAACCCCGCACTGAAGTGACGGGGCTTTCGCCAACCGCGCACAACAACACAGAATCTTGTAGTAGCCCTGAGACATCCTTACTCAAAGAGCAAGACAGCCCCGAACCTCTAGGCTTGCTTACAAAAGCCCCAATAATTGCAATATTCATCGCACCATTAAAATCGGCATCACCCACCCATCCACAATGTCCACACTTAAAAGTTTTCCCACTTCGATAGGAGCTACCCTTAACAGGATGGATATGACGGCAGTTATGGCACATTTGGCTGGTATAGGCAGGATTAACTTTAACTAAGCTAACCCCAGCCTGAATAGCCTTGTACTCAAGGAATTGACGCAACTGATAAAAAGCCCAACTATTTGAACGTCTTCGTTCAGTTTTGCTTCTAGACTGTTGATTAGTGCGTTCCCTGATCCCAGTCAAGTCTTCAATAGCAATCGCTGCATTCTCAGACTTTGCCCGATCAACAATGGTGCGACTGATTGTATGGTTTAACCATGATTGATAGCGTTTCTCCCTGCCCGATAGTCGTTTCAAGACTTGTCTCGCTCTTCTGCGAGTTGATCTTGTACCTTTCGTTGCCTTCTGTTGGAGCGACGCTCTTACTCTGGAAAACTTATCTCTAACTTGCTGAATATCTTGACCACTCCATGAATTGCCATCACTGGTAACAGCAATGTCTCTTCTGCCCAAATCAACACCAATTATGCTTTCAGAGTCGCTAGGCTCTGGCGCATCATCTTTGACTTGGATATGGATATAGTAATTACCATCTTTGTGTTTACAGAGTGTGGCTGAAGTTGGCTTTTTATCTTTGAGTTTACCTCGCTGATAATTACCCGCATCCATCTTGATATGCGATCTACCACCAATCAAAGTCACACTTGCAGTCCAGTCTTTTTCTCTGAAATCAAAAATACGCGCATCATAATCAATGCTTGTAGGCTTGAAATCTTTAACCAGAGACTTTTTCTGTTTAGCGGTTTTACGATTAGCAGAAACCCTAGCAATGGCGCGAATAGCCAAATTTGCGGATAGTCCAAACAGCTCTCTGACTGCATGATAAATCAGTGTTTGTATCCTTACGGAATTAGTCAGTTTTGGATCAATTGTATTATTGATATGATTGCAAGCATTGGCGAACCCAGCTAGAGTGTCCTCAATTTGAGAGATCTGCTCTTTAGTGGGTTGCAACTTACAAACTATCGTTAATACTTGTTTCATGCCTGACATTATATCACTGTAGTGACTAACTATAGCAAAGATTTTTACTGGCGGTTGAAACCGCCGTTCGCTTACCTCTCAGCACTAAAGTGCGGAGCTTCTCGCGTATCGTGTGCATTATTGTGAAATCACCGTTTAGTATAATGACTTTTTAAATCTAAAATTTTTCAAAAATATGGCTTATAAAGGCAATAAATCGTTTTTACCCAGTAAAGACTGCATAGTATGCGGTAAGCCATTTACATGGCGTAAAAAATGGGAAAGGTGCTGGGATGAGGTTAAATATTGTAGCGATCGCTGTCGCAAACAAAAGGGAAATGGTTAAAATGTTGATCAAGACAGGTGACGCAAAGCGCCACCTGTCTTGATATATGCACAGCGATCGCAGACTGGAGATCAAGTTCTTAGGGTTATGAAAAAATTCCTGCTCTCATGCTTGTTTTTTGTGGGTTTATTTTGGGCGCTCTCGACCTATCAAGGGTTAGCAGTCCAAGGTAAATATGACTCAATGGTATTGAACTTTCGAGATAATTTATCTCCTGCCCAAGTTGAGCGCGAACTAAAGGCAATCGCCGCAAAATATGGAATTGAGCCAAGATTTAATAGCCCTTTTTCTAAATCCGAAAATCTGTATGTGGTCAAAGGCGATACTCAAGTCCTTGAAAAGCTTAAGCAGTCACAAGAGCTTCGCAACTTGACCGAATATGTCGAAGCTAATTATATCTACTCAATGGAGTTTATCGGTGACTCCACGCCCAATGATCCGATGTATCAGGATCAGTGGAATTTAAAAGCGATTGAAGTGGAAAAGGCTTGGCAAAAAACTAAAGGTAAGGGAATCACGGTTGCAGTCATCGACACGGGTGTCAGCAAAGTTGATGACCTCAAAAACACTAATTTTGTGAAGGGATACGACTTTGTGAATGATCGAGAAGATGCTAGTGATGACAATGGACATGGAACCCACGTCGCTGGCACGATCGCTCAATCAACAAATAATAATTATGGCGTAGCTGGTATTGCCTACGAAGCTAGCATCATGCCCCTGAAAGTACTTTCAGGCTCAGGCGGCGGCACTGTTTCCGATATTGCTGAGGCGATTGTCTTTGCAGCCGATAATGGCGCAAATGTGATCAATATGAGCCTTGGTGGTGGCGGCGAAAGCAAACTGATGCAAGATGCGATCGACTATGCCTATAAAAAAGGTGTGGTAATCGTGGCAGCGGCTGGTAATTCCAATCGTAATGCGGCTTTTTATCCTGCCCGTTATCCCAAAGTAATCGCCGTATCCGCCACAGGCTCGACAGGCGAAAAAGCTCCCTATTCTAATTACGGTGCTGGTGTCGATGTGGCGGCTCCTGGTGGTGCGATCGCAAGAGGGAAAAACGGCGAAAAAGATGACACTTCGGGCGGTATTTTGCAAAATACAATCGATCCGAAAACGAAGCAATCCGTATTTAGTTCTTTCCAAGGCACAAGTATGGCTTCGCCCCATGTCGCGGGTGTTGTCGCCTTGATCGAAGCATCGGGTGTGAAAGATCCTGAGAAAGTGTTTCAAATCCTCAAACAGTCTTCGCGCAAAGTTACTGATGATACGCTCAACTATTATGGTGCTGGGCATTTGAATGCCGCCGCCGCCGTCAATCTTGCCTCACAAGGGCAATTGGGAGTTCCCGACTTCTTGCGCTGGGCGCGAGACAATGGTTATTTGAGTCCCAGATTTTGGGTTGATGGCGGTGCGATCGCAATAATCCCTAAATTGATCATGATGATTGGCTCTTATCTATTAGCATGGCTACTCAATCGCTGGTTGCCCTTCCGTTGGAATTGGTCATTTAACAATGGCATTTTCTTTGGCGGCGCAGGTTTATTCTTCTTGCGAGGTTTCTATCTATTTGATATTACCCAAACCCCCTTCCGTATTGCGGGAAGCTCTCTCCCAGAATTAGGAAATGCTTTTACGAATACCAATGCACTAAATCCGATTACGGCAAGTGTACTGTTACCGCTGGGCTTATTGCTAATCTTACTCGGACATCCACAATGGAAATGGTTTGCGATCGGTTCGGCGATTGGCACTTCCGCTTGCTTGGCAACAAGTGCTGTACTTACACCACAAATGATGTGGATTGGCAATGGGATGCCTGCGATCGCCTTTCTCAGTGTCAACTCGCTACTTTGTTTCGGGTTTGCCTATCTCTCGATCAAATCAGAGACTTCTAGTATATAGCTCAAAACTCCAACCCGCTGAAACGGCTTGCATAGAAACATTCTACAGTCCAATGAAGTGGACTTGAGTTTTTAGCCAAGAACTTGAGTTCTTGGCTTGTTTGCGTACACCATCTAGCTGTTAGAATTCACCGATCGCATATTCGATCAGCTTCAGCAATGACTTACTCATTTGCTCGAAGCCTTGACGCTTGAGGGCGGAAATTGCGATCGCATCGGGATACTGCTCTAGAATTGCTTTGGGATCTGCAACCGCATCGATTTTATTGAAAACCAATAAAATCGGACCGACGGCGATCGGCATATCTTTGAGGATTTTCTCCACTGATTTGAGTTGCGATTCCCATGAAGAATGCGAAGCATCGACTAGATGCACTAATACATCAGCTTCCGATACTTCTTCGAGCGTGGCTCGGAAAGCATCAACCAGAGATTTGGGCAGCTCATGGATGAATCCTACGGTGTCAGTAAGTAGAACCGTATGTACCTGATCTTCTTCACCTGTGAGTCTGAGGCGGCGGGTGGTGGGGTCGAGGGTGGCGAATAGCTTGTCGGCAGCATAGACATCGGCTTTAGTCATGGCGTTCAGCAAAGTCGATTTGCCAGCATTGGTATAACCAACGATCGCCACGGTGGGAACCTCTTGATCAACGCGCTTTTGGCGAATGCGCGATCGCTGTGCTTGCAGTTGGTTAACTTGCTGCTGAAGGAAGGTGATCCGCTTTTGGATGACGCGGCGATCGGTTTCTAATTTGGTTTCACCAGGACCGCGTGTGCCAATGCCGCCGCCGAGTCTGGATAGAGACTGACCGTGACCAGATAGGCGCGGTAAACGGTATTCGAGTTGAGCTAGCTCAACTTGTAACTTCCCTTCCGATGACTGGGCGCGTTGGGCGAAGATATCGAGAATTACTTCGGTGCGATCGCTAACTCGTAAGCCGATCATTCTTTCGATATTGCGGGTTTGCGAAGCTGTGAGTTCGCGATCAAATACGACCAGATTTGCGCCTTTAGTTTGGGCTGCGATCGCCAGTTCGATCACTTTGCCTTCACCGAGAACGGTTTGCGGATGAGGCTTTTCGCGTTTTTGCCAGAGCGCATCTAACACTTTGCCACCGGCGCTTTCGACTAATTGACCGAGTTCGATCATCGCAAAGGGCATCGAGTCTGATTTTTCTTTTTGATGCATCAATCCCACTAGCATCACCCGATCTTGATTGTCGTCAGTGGCGCGACCAGCAAAATTGCGGCTAAATTCTTCTTCTAGCCCTTCCACTAATTCTAAGAAATCTTGCTTAGACAGCGCCTCCACCGTCATCAGTTTGGACACGCGCCAAGCATCCTGCTGCTCAGGTAATTCTGTGTCGGAAGCTGGTAATAAATGCGCTAAATATCCACGCTCAGCATAACCCTTAGGATTTACTGACAAAATCACCAACGCATCAAGGCGTTGCATTAACATCGCCGTTAAGTCATTGGGATTGGGATACTCCGCATCGGGAGTTGCACAAATACAGCGCAATCCACTCAGGCGATCGCTACCATAGCGCGGCAACTCTAGGGGCGGAATCTTGGTTTGATTGGGTGTGCCGATCGCCACGCGGATCACCTGTCCACGTCGATTGATATAGACACAGATAGCATCTTTTAGCTCGGCACTGACGGCGGCAAGGCGTTGAGCGAATTCGGGTGTGGCGAGGCTATCTTGAGGCAAACGCGATCGATACAGCCGATCTAGTTGCTTAAGTTGATGTGCCTTCAGTCCTTGGGTTTTTCCGTAAATAGTTTCGATATGCGTTACTCAGTATAATTATTAAGTAGCTAGGCACAATTAAATATAAAACCCCAAAATCTGTACCGCCCGCGTAGCGGGCGGTACAGATTTTGGTTTTGGGTTTTATATTATGCCAAGATACTTAATAATTATACTGAGTAAGATGCGATGAACGCCGCAGCCCTTTTTTTTGTCACCCATGGCAGTAGCGATCGCCGTTCGTGGATGGCACTGCAAAATTTAGTCACCGTGGCAAGATCGCTTTGCGATCGCAATATTAGCGGTGGATGTCTAGAAGGTCAGGAACTTAGCCTAGCGCAGCAACTAGCACAATTTGCGACTCAGGTAATCCAAGGTGGGGGATCAGAAATTGTGATCTTGCCTTTGTTTTTACTCGCGGGCGTTCATGTTAGCGAAGATATTCCCGCACAAGTTGCGATCGCGCAAGGCAAATTACAAGAAAAATTCTCAGATCAGTTTATATTTCGGACAACTGCTCATTTAGGGACAAATCTTCAGATTCCGAGTTTACTATTACAGCACTTTGAGAAATATACTGAACAAAGCAACTTAGCGCAGCAAGGTCGCATTTTAATGGCGCATGGGAGTCGTCGGGCTGGGGCAAATCAAGTGGTGGAGGACTTAGCAAGCCAAAGTCAGGCGATCGCAGCTTATTGGGGCGTGGAGCCGAAAATCGAAACTCAAATCGAAAATTTAATATCGCGGGGAATAAATAAACTTACTGTGTTGCCATATTTTTTGACTGAAGGCGGGATCACCGAGTCGATCGCCAATAAACTCAAACCATATTGCGATCGCATTGAGATTCAGCAGTTGCCTGTACCATTATCCAATGAACAGATTATCGATCTAGCATTGAAATTCGCTTAGTAAGCCCGACAAGGTAAAAAAATTTGGCTGAAAGATATAAACATCTTAACCCCATATATCAAGAGATTCTCAAACAAGAGCGCCTCAAAAACTTGATGCGAATTGCTAAATGCATCGAGAATAGTACAGTTGGTGTTTTTAAGACAACTTTAGATGATCAAATTCGAGAGATTAGCGTATCTTTCTGTGATTTGTTAGGATACAGCGCTGAGCAAATCTGCCAATTTAAGTATGAGCAGATTTGTCATCCTGATGATTTATTCGCTTACTATTTTCTCAAAGAAAGATTGCTATCAGGAGAAATCGATCATTGTTATCTCAATGTCCGATATATCCGCGAAGACGGTCAGATTGTCCAAGTTCTCCAAAGTATAGATCTTGATATTAGCGGATCGAAAGAACCTAATTTTGTGAATCGATTTGAAGATCTTACTGATTGGGAGCAAACCGCGAAAAATCAGCAAGATTTTGAAAATCGGACTCGCTATCTATTCGAGAACAATCCTAATCCCATGTGGATTTATGATCTCGAAACATTGGATTTTTTGGCGGTAAATCATGCTGCAATCAATCTCTATGGCTATAGCGAAGATGAATTTCTATCGATGACATTACAAGACATTCGCCCTTCTGAAGATATACCAAAACTTTTAGAGGCGATCGCAAAGGTGTCAACGGGATTTACGAAACCTGAAGTATGGAGACATTGCAAAAAAGATGGTACTCATATCTTGGTGGATGTTTCAGCACATACACTAGACTATCAAAATCGAAAATGCGAACTAATTTTGATAAATGATGTTACTCAAAAAATGCAGGCTGAAGAAGCACTCAAACAAGCTGAAGCTAAGTATCGTGGTATTTTTGAACATGCAATCGAAGGGATTTTTCAAACAACTGTTGAGGGCAGAATCCTAATTTCCAATCCAATGTTAGCCGAAATCTATGGATATGCATCTCCTGAAGACTTGATTGCTAATCTTACGGATATTGAACATCAACTCTATGTTAATCCTCAACGTCGATTGGAGTTAATTAAACTTTTGGAAGAACAAGAGGACGTTAAACTCTTTGAGTCCGAAGTTTATCGTAAAGATGGCTCAATCATTTGGGCTTCAGAGAATGTTCATGCAGTGCGGGATAAGGCTGGGAATATTCTCTATTTTGAGGGGACGGTTGAAGATATTACCGCAAGTAAGCGGGCTAAAGCCGAGATCGAACATCTCGCTTTTCATGACTCTCTCACCAATTTACCAAATCGGGTTCTCTTTCGCGATCGCCTTTCAACGGCTTTAGTAAAGGCTCACGATCAACTGCAAATCGCTCTCGAACAAAATAGTTTGCTCGAAATCAAATCAGTTCCACCGATCCTAGCAGTGATGTTTCTTGATTTAGATCGATTTAAGTTAGTCAACGACACGATGGGACATGCCGCAGGCGATCGACTCCTGATCGAAGTTGGTAAAAGGCTGACCGAATGTATGTTTGACAGCACTTTCTTGGCAAGAATGGGTGGAGATGAGTTTATGATTCTTGTCCCAGAATTGCAAAGTGTGGAATCAATCCAGCAATTTGCCCAAATGATTTTACAATCCTTTGAAAGTCCTTTCTTTGTCGAAGAAATGTCGCTGTATATCGGTACTAGTATTGGTGTCAGTCTCTACCCTAATGACGGTACTGATGAAGAAACTTTGATGAAAAATGCTGATACCGCCATGTTTCGCGCTAAAGAGCGTGGGCGCAATCATTATCAACTCTACAACCATGCAATCGGTGCAAAAGTCAAGGAATATGTGGCGATCGAGAATGGGATTCGTCAAGCTTTGGAGCGTTCGGAGTTTCAGGTATTCTATCAGCCCCAAATCAATCTTGCCACAGGCGAAATTGATTGCATGGAAGCACTAGCACGTTGGCTGCATCCTGAACTGGGATGGGTTCCACCTAATCAATTCATTCCTGCGGCCGAAGAGCATGGCTTGATCGTGCGCTTGGGTGAATGGGTGTTACGAACAGCCTGTACGCAAAATCGAGCATGGCAAAAACAGGGATTACCACCGATTCGGATGGCTGTAAATTTCTCAGCAAAACAATTTCAAGTAGTCGATCTTTGCGATCGCATTATGCAAATTCTCGCAGAGATAGATCTAGAGCCTCAATATTTGGAATTAGAAATTACCGAAAGCTTGGTAATGCAAGATCAAAATACAACGATCGCAATGTTGAAGCAATTAAAATCCCTTGGAATGAGTATCTCGATTGATGACTTTGGAACTGGATATTCTTCGCTGAGTTATTTGCGATTATTACCTGTTAGTAAGGTCAAGATAGATGCTAGTTTTATTCGCGAAACTCCTCAGAATAAAGATGATGCTGCCATTACATCAGCAATCATTGCCATGGCTCATAATCTCAATCTTAGAGCGATCGCCGAAGGTGTGGAGCGCAAAGAGCAATTAGAATTTTTGCGATCGCATGATTGTGACGCTGTACAGGGCTATCTTTTCAGCCGTCCTGTCCCTGCTCAAGAAGCAACCTTGTTACTGCAAGCACAACTTAAATAAAGGCGACGCTTTGCGCCGCTTTTATTTAAGTTGTGCTGATAAAAATGGCAATAAATTTTGAGCAAGAGTCACAGGATCAACACCCATTTCCGTGCGCTGACTTGCTAGCCAGATCGCTGTTTGAGAATGCCAAACTGTTGCTGCGATCGCGACATCACTTGCTGGCAGCCCTTGCGCTAACATCCCACCGATCAGCCCTGCTAACACATCACCACTGCCACCTCTTGCCAAGGCTGGTGTGCTTTCTGGATTAATCCATGTTTGCGATGTTCTGTCATGAGGGAACGCGATCGCAGTTCTTGCACCCTTCAGTAAAATAGTTGCTTGCGTTTGATTTACCGCAGTTTGCAGAGCCTCTAATCTGGCAACTTCACGCAAATCTGGAAATAAGCGACAGAACTCGCCCCAATGTGGTGTCATAATTAACGCACTAGCTCGCTGACTTAATTTTTGAGTGATTCTATCTTTGCCCATAGTCGCTAAAGCATTTAATCCGTCAGCATCAAGAACCAAAGGGCGATCGCTATCTATCACCTGTTCCACAATTGGGAACGCTTCCGCAGAAAGCCCACAACCACAGGCGATCGCTTGATATTTTTGCAAATCGAGATCAGGCAGTGATGCGATCGCGCCAGATTCAGTTTCAGGGCAGCCAATGACCAGAGCGTCAGGAACTTGGGCAAGAATCAAAGATTTGAGTGAATTGGGAACTGCGATCGATAACATGCCCACACCTGTGGCTCTTGCGCCCATCGCGGCAAGAATTGCCGCACCACCATATTTTGCAGAACCAACAACTAGTAGTAAATGCCCAACTTCATACTTATGCGTTATGGGATTACGAGCAATCGGAAGGCGATCGCGTATGACTGCTTGAGGATTAATTCGCCACAATCGATGTTGCTCGCCAAGGATCTGAAGTACAAATTTTTCGGGTATATCGAATCCAATTTTTTCAAGTTTCCCAACATAGTCCGTAGCAGCTTCTGTCAGCAAGCCCCGTTTCCATAAACCTAAGCAAAAGGTATTGGTAGCACAAATTGCCGTTCCCATGAGATCGCCGCGATCAGTATGGAGTCCTGATGGTAGGTCAATGCTGAGAACTGGGATTTGCCAAGTATTGATCGTGTTAATTGCGATCGCAATATCGCCAACGACATCACGCTCTAATCCAAAACCAAAGATGCCATCGATCAGCAAATCGCAATCTTGCAATGCTTCCAAACCTACAAAAGGAATACCTAAACTTTTGGCATAGCACCCATGCACTCGCGTTAAGGGTTTAGATTTTGGAAACGGTGTATAAATTTGCACCTGTCGTCCTTGATGATGCATTTCTCTAGCAACTACTAAGGCATCACCACCGTTATGCCCAGAGCCAACTAATACACCAATCCGTTTATAAGATTGAGCAGGATAGAGTTCGGTCAATCTTTGCGTGATCCGCAAGGCGACCTTTTCCATCAGGGCTGCCACGGGCATCCCAGCCTGAAAAATCAAATTTTCGATCGCTTGCATTTGTGATGCTGTTGCGATCGCCTGTGATAAGAGAGAGTCATTCATTCATTAAGGGACAAATCTCTGGAGACTAGTAGGTAAGTTTTGGCGCACCCAGTTTTTAACTTGAGGAAACTGCATCGCTGCTAAGCCACTACCCAAAATCAGAACGACTAAAATCAAAATGATAATAAAGGTGCTATTGGTTTGCTTCGGTACGGCAAACTCTGTTTTTGCTGAATCAATATCGACAGCTTCGGCTTTATCTCTAATCTCAAACTCAGTATCTTCTGAGTCGGTCGAGTCTGGTGATGTCAACGCCAAAGCACCTGCAACCTCTTCAGGTTCAGGCTGGATATCTTCAGTATCTACATCCTTTTCAGCAAGATGAATCGATGTGGGGATATTATTTTCGATTACTTCATCCTCATCAGCGGGTGCAAATCGACAGCGCATCAGGGCAACCGTAATGTTGTCATGTCCATTCAGTTCATTTGCCTTGTCGATCAGATCTTCGCAACTGCGGTCAAGAGGCTTATTTTCACTTACAACTGGGAGCAAGTAATCATCATAAATTTGCTCAACCCGATCAAAATCACTCAACCCATCAGAGCAGAGCAGCAAGAAGCAATCTTCATCAATAAAAAATCTCTGCACTCGCGGCACGAGCATATCGGAACCTCGCGTTCCTAAAGCCTGAATCAAAGCACCGCCATCGATGCGTTGCGATGAATAGGCATAGAAGTTATACCCCAACGTGGTTTCGCGAGTAGCCACATCATCATCGAGGGTGACTTGACGCAAATTGTCTTTGGTGATGCAGTACATACGGCTGTCGCCGACATGCACGACATAGACTTCATTACTGTTATTACCATGAGGACGGGGCATGACTGCCATTACCAATGTTGTCCCCATCCGTTGCTGGGCATGACGCTGCTGTTGGTCGTTAATAGCAACAATTTGATTATTGACAACGCGAGCCACCATTTCCAGTTGAGCAATAAAACCTTGAGCCGAAAAATCGGGATCGATTTCGGCTTGTTGTAATAAAGTTTTCAGTTGTTGTTCAAGAGTTTTGATCGCCAGAGAGCTAGCCACTTCGCCGCCTTCATGTCCGCCCAGACCATCACAAACGATCGCAAGGCGATCGCGCAGACTATCCGCCTGTTCATGGCGTTTTTGACGCTTCACGTCAGGATAGCAAGCATCTTCATTATGTTCGCGCTGCTGCCCGACATCGCTAGCACTGGCGATTCGGACTGTGAGGGGCTGATTTTCCATCACCTTGAGTGACATTTGATCGAGATAGGCGATCGCACCGTGAATGTCATATTCGCCGCGCCCCAGACTATAGAAAAATTCGGCGATCGGTTCGGCGATCTCAGGTTTAGCTAGATCTAGCCATTGCACCCAGATATCTCCTAATTGCGAGATATGCACAGCGGAGACATCTGCTTGCAATTCCAGCAAGCGCACCCACATGCCATCGACCCGCACCAATTTGGGATCGATCAAAGTCCGCGCCATATTCTGCTCAGCAAGGGGTTGCCAGAGATTTAGGACTTGCCAGAGCAAATTAATTTGCCGCAGCGCTGATGCTTCCGCCCATACTTCAGCCAAGGTCGGGCAAAGATTGCCTTGGCGATCGATTGGCACATTTTCTAATAAAAATATTTCGGAAAGACTTAGTTCTTCCCCCATTAGCAATAAGCCGTAAGGTCGGGGCAAATGCAAACTCAGTCTAGACAGCTTGAGATAAGACACCACATAGGTTTGAAATTCAAGGGGTAACTCTGGCAGTGAGTAAGCATCCGTATCCACAACAATTTGTGAGGAGATGACACGATAGCGATCGCTAATCAGCGCATCGGGCGGAAATGCATCGGTATCTAGTCCGACTGCCCAAAGATATTGCTGTTCAACTGCCGTAGCTTGCTCTTGTTTTTCCATGAAGGTTATATAAGTTTAGAAGGTTTGACCTGTTTGTTCAAGATACATTTGGCTATTGTAGCGAAACAGCGAGACTATTTTTATGGATTTGAGTCCTGATTTGGGGCGTACAAATTCACAAATGTATAGATGACTGTACAACTTGTTACCAGATTTCTTTAGAATCTGGTTATTGTAGTAATTAGACTTCTAACAATCAGAAGTTTAATTTAACAGTAAAAATTTAATACTTATTTTTTTCTTCCATTTATTTTTTGATTTATTTTTTATCAAACTCATTTTCTGATATCCCATGAAGCATCACCTCACCGATCGCGAACAAAAAGTTCTTTGGGCAACTATTGATCACTATATTCAAACAGCCGAACCAGTTGGCTCTAAGGCTTTGGTGTCAGGTTATGACTTTGATATTAGCCCAGCCACGATTCGTAATGTGATGAATATGCTCGATCGCAGTGGCTTGTTATTTCAGCCACACACATCGGCGGGGCGCGTCCCCTCGGACTCTGGCTATCGGGTCTATGTCGATGAATTGATCGATCCTGCCAGCGAGCTAACCTATAGCACCCATCAATTTCTGGCTAGTAAAAGCGATCGCATCGGCAAGTCCAGCCTCGATGGGGTGATGCGCGATGTGGCTCAGATTTTGGCGACCCTCAGCGGTTGCATCGCGGTGATTACCGCCCCAAATATGCAAACAATGCGGATAAGGCATTTGCAATTGGTGATGGTGGACAATTGCAAGGTGATGGCGATCGCAGTTAGCGATACTTATCACACTGCCTCAGTAACCATGGATTTGCCCAGCGAAACTAAGCCTGAAATTTTGGAAGGCGAATTAAATATTCTGAATAATTTCTTAAATGAACATTTACGCGATAAAAACTGGTCGGAGCTAAATAGCGCTTTGCAATGGGACGATCTTGATCGTCAATTTCAGCAATATGCGGTGTTGTTACAGCAGTCGTTGCAGCAGCTCATGAAACTTTGCGATCGCACGGCTCTGGGACAAATGTTTATTAGCGGCTTAACGGAGCTATTACGTCAGCCTGAGTTTTCTAATCTGCGTCAGGTCCAAAATATTGTGCAGTTACTGGAGGCCGATCGCGCTTCGTTAATGGCGCTAATTATCAATCAGCCCACGCCATCCGCCAATTCCGTCAGCATCAGGATTGGTTCGGAAATCTCGATTGAGCCAATTCAAAACTGTACATTTATTTCTAGTACTTATCTCTGTGATGACAAGCCTGTAGGGACAGTGGGCGTATTAGGTCCCACCAGATTAGGCTATACAAGAGCGATCGCATCTGTACAGGCGGCGGCGCTACATCTAACCGATGCGATCGGCAAATGGTAAACCAAGTATGCAAATATCTTTAGAAAATCTATTAGAAGAACTATCTGGTCTCGAAGTTATTACAAATCCGATCCAAGTCGCAAAACTTTCAGAAGATTATTTTCATTTTAGTCCAGTACTCGTTCCATTACTGACTGGCAAATTTGGGGATGTCGTCGTCCGTCCCAAAAACGAAAGCGAAGTACTCAGAATTGCTAAAACCTGTGTGAAATATAAAATCCCCCTCACATTGCGCGGCAGTGGTACGGGAAATTATGGACAATGCACTCCGCTCAGAGGCGGCATAATTTTAGAAACTTCGCGCTTACAAGAAATCAAATGGATTAAAGCAGGATTAGCTCGCGTCGAGACAGGCGTTAAACTCGCGACACTTGACAAAAAAGCGCAAGAAATTGGTTGGGAATCGCGAATGGTTCCATCCACCTATCGAATTGCTACAGTCGGCGGATTTATCTCTGGTGGCAGTGGTGGGATTGGCTCAGTTTTGTATGGGCAGTTGCGCGATCGCGGAAACTTGAGAGCGGTGCGGGTAGTTACTCTCGAAGACGAGCCACGCATGATCGAGTTGCGCGGCGATGATGTCCAAAAAGTCAATCACGCCTATGGAACCAATGGCATTATTACCGAACTGGAAGTTCCCCTTGCACCTGCCTATGCATGGATGGAATGCATTGTTAGCTTCACTGATTTCATGACCGCCGCCAGATTTGGGCAGGCTCTCGGCAATAGCGACGGTATTATCAAAAAGATGATCAGCGTTCATGCTGCACCGATCCCAAGTTATTTCACGGCTTTGCAAAGCTATATTCCCGCAGGTTCTCATTGTGCTTTAGTTCTAGTTGCCGAAAGCGATCGCGAGCCATTTCAAAGCCTTGTCCAAGAGTTTCAGGGCGAGATTTGCTATCAGAAAACCGCTCAAGAAGCTAGCAAAGGAATCAGTCTGATTGAGTTCACATGGAATCACACGACCTTACATGCACGTGCCAACGATCCTAGCCTCACTTATCTCCAGAGCCTATTTCTGAATGATCCGAAGCTAGAACTCGTGCAGCAGATGCATGAGCATTTTGGCGATGAAGTGATCATGCATCTTGAGTTTATTAAGGTGAATGGAGTCGTCATACCTGCGGCGATTCAGATTGTGCGGTTTACAAATTGCGATCGCCTAAATGCGATTATTCAATACCACGAATCGCAGGGCGTATTTATCGCTAATCCGCATACCTATATTCTCGAAGATGGCGGCATGAAGACCATTGATTACGAGCAGCTAAACTTCAAGCGCATGGTCGATCCCCACGGACTGATGAATCCCGACAAAATGAAAGCATGGCAAACCTCCACGTAAAAAAGCTTAAGATGGCGCTTCGCGCCATCTTAAGCTTTTCGGTTTTACGCCACAGACAAGATTGGCGATCGCAAGCTAAACTATACATAACTTTACAATGCGATCGCTTTGGCTGCCATGACTGCAAATACTTTACTGAGAGAAAATTTTCATCCTAGCGATTCCCAAGCGCAAAGTTTGCCTGCGGGTGGACTAGATCCTGAACGCTTTGATTGGCAAGAGGTGTGGTATCCCGTCTTTTATATCGAAGACTTAGACAAGGCTAAACCCTCAAAATTTACTTTGCTAGAGCGCGATCTGGTAATTTGGTGGGATCGGCAGACTAATGCATGGAAAGCCTTTGACGATCGCTGTCCCCATCGCCTCGTACCTCTATCGGAAGGTAGAATTGCTGAAGATGGCTTATTGGAATGTCCCTATCATGGCTGGGCTTTTAAAGGTGACGGAAGTTGCGATCGCATTCCCCAACAGCCCGAAGGCGGAACCGCTCATACTTCTAAACGAGCTTGTGTCGAATCATTACCAACTGCCGAGCGCCAAGGAATGCTGTTTATTTATGCTGGCAACCCAGAAAATGCATCTCAAGTCAAAATCCCGATTATCGAACCACTCGAAACTGATAGTGAGAAATGGACACTCTTTGGCACATTTCGTGACTTGCCCTACGACGCGCTCACTCTTTTAGAAAATGTCCTTGATGCAAGTCATCTGCCCTTTACTCATCATAAGTCCGTTGGCAATCGGGTCAATGCGGCTCCGATGGTATTAGAGGTTATTGAGAGCAACAAAAATGGGTTTCAAGGTATATGGGAAGAGGGACCCAGACGCGGCAAACTAGGGAAACAAGATACTACTTTTATTGCTCCTGCGACGATGTGGCATGACCTCACCTCCAAACAATTTGGGAGAACGATGACCGTGGTATATGCCACCCCAACTCGCAAAGGCGAATGTCGTTTATTTGCCAGATTCCCGTTCCAATTTAGTTCTGCAATCCCCAGATTTTTTATTGGCATTACGCCGCGTTGGTATTCGCACATTGGACAAAATGGAATCTTAGAGGATGATCAGATTTTCTTGCATTATCAAGAGCGTTATCTAGAGCAAGCTCTTGCCAATCTAGATAACAATGGGAATTATGCTAAAGCCTTCTATTTAGCAACTCAAGCTGACACATATGTTTCTGAATTGCGAAAATGGGTAAACAGATATGAAGCTGATCCTTTTGCTGGAAAACAGCTAGCAGCACCATTAGTTAAAGATGCGCTCCTAAATCGCTATCATTCGCATACTTCTAAATGTGCGAGTTGCAGTCAAGCCTTGCGAAATGTCCGCAAAATTAAAACAGCCAGCAAAATTATCGCTGCGATCGCATGGACAATCAGTCCCTTAATCAGCTTCTTTTTTGCCCCCGCAAATTTGCTAGTGATTTTGCTAAGTTCGATTCCTATGGTAATTGCGATCGCAGTATGGCTAATCTGCAATAACTTAGAGCAGAAGTTTATCTACGGTCAAGAAATTCCGTTACGCAATTTATAGATATAGCGCTTTGCGCTTTAAGATAAACAAGAGCGCTTTGCGCTCTTGTTTATCTTAGCGTTAGGAAAAACCGATGATAAAACTCTATGGTGGCGCAAGAAGTCGTGCCTCAATCGTTCAATGGTACTTAGAAGAATTGCAAGCTCCCTACGAGTTTCAATTGCTTGATATGTCTGTAGGTGAACATTTACAGCCCGACTTTTTAGCAATTAACCCCTTCGGTAAAGTCCCTGCGATCGCAGATGGCGACTTTCTACTATGGGAGTCTGGCGCAATTTTGCTATACCTTGCTGATAAATATGAGCAAGTAAAAACCTTACAAGAAAGAGCGATCGCATCTCAATGGGTCTTGTTTGCTAACTCTACTCTTGGCAATGGCTTATTTATCCCTGAAACTCGCGAAAAAGAAGCTCCTCGCTTGCTCAACGGCTTAAACAAGATTCTTGAAAATCGAACTTATATTACTGGCGATCATCTCACCGTATCAGATATAGCCGTTGGCACAATTCTCAGTTATGCGATCATGATGGTGCAAATGTCCTACGAGAACTATCCTGCGATCGATGTTTACATGAAACGAATTAGCGATCGCCCTGCCTACAAAAAAGCAATTTTAGGGATTTCATAAAAGAAGTGGGAGCGCAAT
>JAYUSC010000233.1:0-10509 GCA_043755885.1 Pseudanabaena sp.
CCCAAAAATGTTGCGGCGGGCTTAGCCCGGCGCAACATTTTTGGGTTTTATTATTTCTTGCAAGTCCCTAAGATTCCTTGCAGATTGATATAGTAATGAAAACTGAAATTGCTGGATTTGAGTTTTAAATATAAAAAATAGGCTTAAAAATTGTGCTTAAAAATGTCCTTAAAAATTTATGTTATCGCTTCTGTTTTAGCGCGATTGTCTTACTAGTTAGCTTTAATTTATTGACTGGTAATGCGCTGGCTTTGCAAGTATCAGATATTCCTGACTTAGCCGAAATTAAGACTCTTACTGAGCAGACTTGGGTAATTGATGACTCTGAGGTATTAAGTACTTCGACCAAAAATGCGATCGCTAGCAAAAACGAAAAACTCGCAGAATTGACTGGCTTTGAAGTTCATGTGGTGGCAATTCGCCGCATTGATCTAGGGCAACCAGCATCGGAATTTGCGGCGGAGTTATTTGATAAATGGTTTCCTTCTGAAGCCGAGAAGGCTAATCAAGTACTACTGTTTATGGCGACAGAAGACCACCGTACTGCTATTCAGACTGGCGCAAAGGTGAAAGAAATCTTGCCTGATAGCATTGCCAATAGTATTGCCGATGAGACGATGCTCTATCCTGCACGTAAGGCAAACTATAACCAAGCTGTAAATGAGGGAATTGCGCGTCTAGAGATAGTTCTCAAAGGCAATCCTGACCCAGGTGCGCCTCTACTAGCAGTGGAAGAGACTGAGACGAGTAACTATGCTACTAAAGAGGAAACTGAGTCAAGTTCATCGAATGTGGTGGTGATTATTCTTCTGATTTTGGCAACGCTGTTGCCAATGGCGACCTATTACTGGCTGCAAACTCAATCTTAATCCAAAAAGAAATAGGCGGCGCGATGCGCCGCCTATTTCTTTTTGGGGTTTTATGGCTCCTCAAAATCGTTGTCTTGGGCTAAGTTGGGTGGAGTCACAGCGCGAATGACTCTTACTTTATGACTTTCTCGTTGGGTTTGGGCTTCAATTGCGATCGCTTCAAAAGCAACATCAATACTACTGAGCGGAATCGAGATATTCGTGCGGGTTTCGATAAACTCGCTATTGGGAACAGTACTAAAATCTAACAGCCAACGTGGTCCATCAACAATCATCCGCGTTTGCAAATCTTTAATCCAGAATTTCACAAAGAATTTTGGAGCAAGCGCAGGTAAGCGCACGGTTACTAGCATCGGTGTTCCTGAAATCAGCTCACCTGCGGGAATCAGGATCTCAGGGATGGGAATTGGTTCTTGATCTGATAAAGCCTGTGGTGAAGATTCTTGAATATTGCGGATAGTTTGGGCGGTCTCAGACAAAGTGGAAGCAGCAGAATTTTGGCTTGACACTGTGCTAATTGGGAAAGTGTTGGGATCAATGGGGTCTTCCCAAACATATTCATTTAAAATTAAATCAGGTTCAGAAGTTAGTAAACGATCAAGCTCCACATCAAGTTCGTGATCTAGTTCTGCAAGGCTGGAGGCTTCGGCGATCGTGCGGGGCGGTTGGTTGAGGTTGTCTAGATCGATGGCAATAGTCGGATCACTCGACACCTTTGCACCTAGCGATCCATTGCTAGTCGCAAAGGTGTCGAGCAATAGTTCTTCGGTGCGTTGGTTGGCTTTTTGAGATGCGATCGCATTGGCTGATAAAGTTTGTAGCTTATTGAGAAAACGGTTATTGCGATCACGGGAAGGCTGAACATTCGGATTTGGCTGATTACCTAGTAGCTCTTCGTAGTTTTTGGGAAGTTCTTCTTCAAAACTGTAAAGTAACTCTGGCTCTTCATCATCATCGTTTACTGGAATTTGGCGATCGCTATCAGCTAAATCATCAAAATTTGCCAGATCAAAGTCGGACTCAATTTCCTGAGAAATATCTACTTCTACCTGTGGAAAACTTTGAGGATAATCATCGGTTATTTCAGGACTAGGGTTGGTATAAGTTTGATTAATAGTCCTATTTGGCTGAGATGGTAAAGGTGGTAATGATAAAGAATTTGCAGGGATTTGTTGCTTTAATGCTTCTCCCTGATTAGCTTTAGCTCTATTAGAAGGTATTGGTGGAAGACTAAGCGAATTGGCTGGTTTTGGCTGTGGTGATAGATTCTTAGACTGATTTTCTGTTGGTGTTGACACCTGTGGAAAACTCTGTGGAAACTGTTGGTAACTAGGTTTATTGCCAGATGTATTTGTAGTTTGAGAGATGAGAGTTGGTTCTTGAGAAGAATATTTCTGGGCTTCTTTAATCAGCTCGGGTAGAACTCGTGAAGCAGGATAGGAAACTGCGATCGCTTGTTGCGTCACATATAAGTCACTATCCTGTTGAAAGTCTTGCTGAGGATGGATAGTGACTTCACCAATCAGAACTTGAATCTCTGAAGGTGGTGGCACAATGATCTGATAAGTGAATGGCATTGCGCCAGTTGCGGGATTACGATCGCTAATTTTTGCGATCGCAAAGCGCTGATTTACGACAACATCAAGGGTTTGGGGATCTTTGAGGCTGACTTCGATTTCCCCTTGAGTGTAGACTTCGCCTGCGAGGTCGAAGCTATTGTCTTCACTGAGAATATATTGAGGCTGTTTTAAACGTAATAGAATCCGTGGCTGGAGTGGCGGTTCTGTCTCTGCAACAAGGTTTGGGGTGTAAGATTCTACCTGCTCTAATAAATTAGGGCGATCGCTTAGAGATGCTGTTTCGACATCTTGAGAATCACCATCAAATTCTTCGACCTCCTCATCTTCATCATCAAAGAGTGCAAACTCCTCAAACATCGATTCGACGAGTTCAGTTGATCTTTGCTCAGCAATATCGAGAATTGGTGAGCTATAACCCAGAGGCGTTGGCTCAGTTTGAATGATTCCTAATGCATTAATATTTGCTTCATTGGCAAGTTCTTCAGGAGTTTCTAAATCTTCTTCAATTTCGTTATATTGCCAATCAGAACCAGCTTCTGCTGAGATTTGAATTACATCAAACTTGACTGTCTTCTTCCATGTAGGGATTAAATTGGTGTTTGATGATTCTGCGCCAGATTCTGGGTCAGTTTCTGTAGCTATGCAATCTATCTGCCATAGCCCCGGCACAAAGTTGGTGTAAGGCATGACGATCAGCAACCCATCATGACTGATGCGCTTGGCAATTTTTTGTTGCAAAGGTTGATGCCGCACATCTGCGAGAGGGCGATACGCGATCGCGATCGCAACTAGCGCATTTGCCAAAGCAGAGCGTGCCGCAAGTCGGTACTGCCCTTCTAATATCTCTACAGTTGGAGACTCTAAGGGTAACCAGGACTTGTCACCTTTGCGTTGTAGCAAAAACTCCCAGTTTTCCATATTCGGCGATCGCGGGTTAAGGCGGTAAAGTGTGCTTAGTTATCGCACAAATACTAACCGATCTAGGCTTGTATAGCAATGAAAAGCAAAGATGCGTCGCGAAGCGATGCATCTTTGCTTTATTTAGATAGAAAGACCAAGCTTAAGCCCTAGCAATGCATGAGCTACCAAAAGCACGACGATCGCACTACCGAGATAGGCATGAGCATTGCGAAGCAATGGCTTATTCCCACCAAAACCAGTCAGAGAAATTGCGCCGTTGATCGCTAGCAAAGTTAGTACTACTGAGCCTGTAATGAAATGGGGACTCTCTAGCAGTGGCTTTCCTTGCATGACCAGTGACAGCAAGCCGCCTGTGTAGCCTGTAGCCAAAAATACGGTCATCAGCGGCGCAACTTTACGATGATCGGCTTTGTTTTTGGTTGCAACTTCAGGATCGGTGGTGGTGCGGCTGCGCCATCCTGAAATTGCTACAAACGATCCCATCGCCACGATGACGATGCCCATAAAAAATGGATGACCCCAGTGGGTAATTGGCTCGGGGATACTCAGAGATTTAAATTGATCGGAAATTGGCTGGAGTGACTCAGCGAGTTTAGTGGCAAATGCAGTCATAGATTTGGAGTGACTTAAAGATAGAAAATTTGTTGGAAATCGCAAAAAACTTTACAATTTTTAACAATTGTAGCGTTTTTTATCCAAAAGATGAGAAGCAGTACTTTGCACCGCCTCTCATCTTTTGGGTTTCGGTGACAGCTATGGCTGTAGTAGTATGTCTATGTAAATCACAGTATTGCGATCGCAGTAAAACGAAACAAGTGATTCAGGTCGAACAGTCGATCACACAGGTAGAAGATGGACATTCCCTCAATGAGCAATCGCTAGAGATATTAGCTAGAGCGATTAATTTATTTCAGGGATCTTTTTCGCTGATCATTGTTAATTGTAATTACCGCAGCCTCAGACAGAACCTATTGATCGCATTAGCCGCAGAAACAGGCTCTACATATCGTGAGCTTTGGTGGCAGGAGTCTCCAGAGACGCTCTACGATAAATTACAAGGTTTTGCCCAAAACCTTGGGCGTGATGGTCAGACTGAGCATATTTTCGCCCTGATGTGTTTGGGATTAGAGCAAACTAGCCCTGAAAAATTAGAAAATTTATTTTCAGAAGCTAATCTATTTCGCGATCGCATCAAGCAGCAGATTCACTGTCCATTAGTATTGTGGCTGAATGATCGTGAACTGCAACAATTATGGATCAATGCTCCTGAACTTGCCAACTTGGCAGCGCCGCCGATCAAATTTGGATTGAGTCCTGAACAACTAGATACAGAAATCCAACAACAAGTAGATCGATTGTTTGCGATCGCCAGAGATGATCAGATTCCCTTGTTTTGGCAAGACACCAAAATCGGTGCCGATCGCGAATCATTTTCCTATAGTGAGCTAGAGCTAGCGCGGCGCGAACTGAGAATTGCTCAGGACTACAATCATCAAGAGATTTCTTTAGAATTAGAAGCAAAACTAGACTTTGCCCTAGGCAGGTTATTGTGGCGATCAGAGGAAGCAATTGCTAGTGATGTGTACGAAGAATCTCAAGGCGAAGTGCATAGTGTTTCTCAAATCTATTATCAATGCAGTCTAGACTATTGGCAAAGAGCCGATCGCCCGATCGAGAGTGGGATCGTTTTATTTTATTTAGGCAATTTGTGGTGGCATAATTCCTTTGTGAATGGGCGACAGGCTCAAGATTCTTGTTGCAAGGCAAAACAATTTTTTCAAGCTGCGATCGCAGCTTTTAAACAAGCAAATCAATGGGACTTAATCGCTAAATATAGCCAAGCCTATAGCGGTGTCCTCGAACAACTTAAGCAATGGCAAGAACTAGAACTATGGATTGAGTCATTGTTGCCACTGCATCAGCACATCTCCTTAGAACTTGCTCAAGATTATGGATACTTAGCCAAAATTGCTGTAGAAAAAGGATTATGGCATCAAGTTCAAGATTATGCATCTAAAGCACTCGCCACTTTAGAGCTAGTCCCTAGTTTTAAAGAAGAAGCCCTGACCCATAATTGGTTGCGAATGCGCCATATTCAGAGAGGTCAATATCAACTCTTACTCACGCAGAGCTATCTCCAGCTCAAAGAACTAGAACTTGCCGCAAATGTAATAGAAGAAACGATTGCTAGTTTTAATCTTAGTTATGAACCAAAGCTCTATATTCGGTTCCTTGATACTTTTCATGATATCGCTTTTGCTCAAGGGCGCTATCTCCAAGCCTTTCAAGCAAAGCAAAGACAGCGATCGCTAGAGCAGCAATATGGACTGAGAGCCTTTATCGGAGCTGGTACTCTCCAACCGAAACAACTTTCTCCTAAGACCAGTGCGGAGATCAACGCGAGTAAGTTTGATAGCAATATAGGTGAGATCGCCGCTTCGGGGCGGACTCAAGATGTAGAACGCTTAGTAGAAAGGGTCTTCTCCGTTGAGCATCAACTAACCGTAATTCATGGCGAATCAGGAGTTGGTAAAAGTTCATTGGTCAATGCAGGACTGATTCCTGCACTATTGCAGCGATCGCTTGCAGGGCAAGAATTAATACCAATCAAGATTTATGTTTATACAAATTGGATCAATGCCATTTCTCTTGCCATCTATAAAAGCATCAAGAACGAAAAAAATGGTTTCAATAAACTAGATGTGCGATCGCATGAATTGATCGATCGTCGCAACAATGGCGATCGTGATGTTGTCAATCTATTGCAAAAACTGAGACAATTAGCCGCCAATGGTACTCAGATTGTTTTGATTTTTGACCAATTTGAAGAGTTCTTTTCTACTTGTACGCAATCGCCCGAAAAGCGCGTTTTTATTGAGTTTTTTCAAACTTGTCTAAAAATTCCTTTACTAAAAATAGTAATTTCACTCCGTGAAGACTATCTCTATTTGCTTCTAGAACTAGAAGCCGCCTATCCAGAAGTTGATATCTTAAGCCGTAATTTTCGTTATGCCTTAGGTAATCTTTCCCCATCTGATGCGAAATTGCTGATCGAAAATCTCACTGAACATGCCAATTTTACGCTTGAGCCGATTCTTGTTGATGAATTGGTGCGAGATCTTGCAGGCGATCGCGGATCGGTGCGCCCGATCGAACTGCAACTAGTTGGCTCTCAACTTCAAGATCGTAATATTACCACCCTCGCCGCCTATCATGCGGCTGGAGCTAAGCAACGCCTTGTTGAGCAATCAGTCGAAGAAGTAATTCAAGCCTGTGGTAATGCATCTTTTATTGCTCAACAGGTATTAATTTTGCTCACTGATGAGCAAGGTAAGCGTCCATTGCTCACTTACAATGAATTGCGAACAGGGCTATTATCTTACTCAAGTAATACTGAAGATCTTGATCTAGTTATCGAAATTTTAATTGGGTCGGGTTTAATTTTCCAATTGCCTGAAATTCCCAGCAATCGCTATCAACTTGTCCATGATTACCTAGTTTCATTTATTCGCGCTAATCAAGAAACGGGCTTACGAAATGAATTACTCAAAGTCCAAGTCTCGGCTCAACGTAGCCAAGCGAACCTGAGTCGCCTCACTAAGTTTGCTTTGGTGGGAACGGTTTTGGGATTATTTGTGATGGCAGGTTTAGCCTTTCAAGCAAATCGTCAACGCCAACTTGCGGAGTTTGGTGAAATCGAAGCTTTGATTTCTTCCGCAAACTCCAGTTTCTTGCTCAATCGGCAATTAGAATCACTAGCGACAATTGTCCAATCCGCGAAAAAGTTAAAGTATACAGATGAAGGAACTGATAAAACTAGAATTACCCAATCAACTTTTGAAAATCTGCAAACCATTGTTTATAACATCCGTGAGCGTCATCGATTTTTTTCCAAAAAAAGAGATGCTCCATTTTATGCTGCGAAATTTAGCCCTGACGGTAATATTCTTGCTCTTGGTAGTTTTGATGGCAGTGTCGATTTATATCAACGTAATGGCAAATTAATCACGCAGTTAATTGGATTGCAAGCAAGGGATATTCGAGGTTTGAGTTTTAGTCCTGATGGCAGAAAAATTGCGTCTACAGGGCAAGGCAAAAGTGTGCGGATTTGGGATGTTGAATCTGGTAAGTTGATTAGCAAGTTCTATGCCCATCAAGATGACATATTGAGAGTAAACTTTCATCCTGATGGTAAAAGATTACTGACTGGCAGTAAAGATGGCACTGTAAAACTTTGGGATAGCGATCGCGGAATGAAGTTGCTAACTTTAAACCCTAGAAATGTGGGCAATAAATCGACTGATAAAAAAGTAAGCTCTATCCAAGATACTAGTTTTAGCCCCGATGGTAACTTAATTGTGACGGCTAAAAACACGACGATCTCACTCTGGGATTTGCAAGGTAACTTGCTCGCAACTGCGATCGCCCATGATCAAGAACTTTTCACTGTCAAGTTTCATCCTGATGGTCAACAGCTATTAACTTCGGGTAGAGATGAAACCGTGAAGCTTTGGCAGATTAGGGATCAAAACAGTCAGATTCAATTAGTACGTATATTTAAAGGGATCTCAACCGATGTGTTGAGCTTGAATTTCAGTGCCGATGGCGATCGGATTGCGCTTGGTTTTCAAGATAGTTCGATCCAAATCCTCAACTCTGATGGAACCTTAGAAATGAGATTAGGTGGACATGCTGATGGTATTTTTGATGTTAACTTTAGTCCTGATGGTCAGTATCTTCTATCTGCCAGTAAAGATCGCACTGTGCGTCTCTGGGATCTCAAAGCTACATTACTCAATACTCTCTATGGACATAAAAGTAGCATTTGGTCAGTTGCTTTTAGCCCTGATGGGAAAATGTTTGCATCGGGCAGTGTTGACAAAACTGTGCGTATTTGGAATGCCGATGGAACTTATAGACAAGAACTCAAAGGGCATGAAGATACCGTCTATGGGGTCAGTTTTAATCACGATGGAACGAAGCTAGTCACGGCAAGTGATGATCAAACCGTAAAGATTTGGAGTAGTGGCACAGGGAAACTATTGCATTCAATAAATATTCATGGATCGAAGCTGATCTATGCCATTTTTAGTCCAGATCAAAAAATTTTAGCGACTCTGGGATGGGATCAAAAAATTAAACTATGGCAATGGAATGATCGTGATAATCCCCAACTATTGCATGTGTTGGAAGGGCATACAGGAACAGTTTGGTCGATCGCTTTTAGCCCTGATAGTCAGTCACTAGCCTCGACCAGTAACGATCAGACTGTGAAAATTTGGAATGTGAACAGTGGTCAGAATATCCATACGATGGAAGCGCATAGCAATGGTGGGCTGGCGGTTGCCTATAGCCCCGATGGTAAGCAAATTGGCTCGGCTGGTAAGGATGGCAAATTAAAACTATGGAATGCTCAAACAGGTGTTCTTGAACAAGTGATTACGGTTACGGCTGATTCTTGGATCTACGGGATGACTTTTAGCCCCGATGGTAAGGCGATCGCCACGGCTAATGCTGATAAAACTATCAAAATCATGGATCGGGCTAGTGGCTATCTACTCAAAACCCTATCTGGGCATACAGCAGAGGCTTATGCTGTAACCTACAGCCCTAACAGCAAAAATATTGTTTCTGCGAGTCGAGACAATACCCTGAAATTATGGAATGCCGAGACATTAAATTTTAATGAATTAGCGCAGAGAGGCTGTACTTTACTGGATAACTATCTTGAATCCACGCCCACATTACCTTTAGAACAAAAGCAAATTTGTAAGCCATAACAAAATCAATTTCGGTTCCTGTACTTTGTATCTGCGATCGCAAATCACTTGGGGAACTCCAACCTACATGCAGCAGGTCAAAAGCTAGGTCAGTCTTTCACCTATTTGGGTGAGGTTGATCGCATATCCACCTGTAACTAAGTAAACCACATCTGCGATCGCACCAATTTTGCGGCTCAGACCACCAAGACGATCGCGAAATACTCGTCCCAACTTATATTCTGGTACAAGTCCCCAGCCTACCTCTTCTGAGACAAAAGTGATATCTACTGTACAAGCTTGAATTGTTTGTAATAAATCATCCTCAATCTTTGTCCAAGACTCTTCATTCTCTTCGATCAGGTTCGCTAACCAAGTACCAAGAGAATCTACCAGAATATAAGAATCACCTTTAATCTCTAAAATGCTTTGCGATAGAACAATTGGAACTTCTAAAGTTTGCCAATTCTCAGGACGGCGATCGCAATGTTTTTGTAGCCTAGATTCCCATTCCGCATCATCAGGATAGCGCGTCGCGGTGGCAATATAGATGACTAATTTTTGCGATCGCATTGCCAAAAGTTCCGCCCATTCACTTTTGCCTGAGCGAGTTGCGCCCGTTACTAAACTGATCATAATCCGTCTAATCTGTGATTCAGATGATTTGCTATACTACTATCATACTGCTCCTCTTGGGAATACATCATGACTCAAGCGACCATTGCTATACCTCAAACCGCGAACAATTACATTGCTGATGAAGTGTCAATCCTCAAGTCCGAAGATCAACTTTTGTGGATTAGTGCTGACTTAGAACTACTACCCGACAACGGCAACTGTTATGAAATCATTAATGGAGAACTTTACGTGACCAGAGCACCACACAATAAACATCAAGATACTTGTGGCAATTTTCATTATGAGCTTAAATCTTGGTCAAAAGTATCGGGATTAGGATATACGGTGATTGGCGCTGGCTTAATCTTTGGGGAAAATGATGATGTTATTCCCGATGTAATCTGGATGAGCAAAGAGAAATATGTTGCTTTAATCGATGATACGGGACATTTTCATGGTGCGCCCGATCTTGTCATTGAAGTTTTATCGGCGGGTACTGACAATGAAAAACGCGATCGCGAAGTTAAGTTAAAGCTCTATTCAAATCGAGGAGTATTGGAATATTGGATTGCAGATTGGCGAGCTAAGCAAATTCAAGTTTATCGCCGTGAAAATGGGGTTCTTAGATTAAACATGACTTTATTTGCTAGCGATACGCTCACTTCGCCTTTGTTGCCAGAGTTTGCTTGTGCGATCGCCCAAATTTTTGAGTAAGTAGATGAGCATAATTAATTACAAACCCAAACCCGTAAAGTTGCGCCC
>JAYUSC010000234.1:0-1881 GCA_043755885.1 Pseudanabaena sp.
TAATTAAAGGGGTATCGAACCCCTCTAATTAACACGCTTACATCCCGTCGCTCATTCTTGTAAACGAATAGAGCGCGGGGCTTTCGCTTAGTAGCTAAATCTAGCGTTTCTAAGCGATCGCTACTTTTGTGATAATGAGGATTTCGCATATTCGCTGTATCGGTCACCATCAGGGCTTTGTACCCAGCATCCCAAAAAGGCGCATGATCACTACGACGAGTGTCGGGAATTGCTAAACCTCGCCAACCTGCGGGAAGCCATTCACAAGGCACGATTGATTTGATGTGATGTTGTAAATGGATCAGATCGGGAATTGTCGGTATACTCCCGATCAAGCCAATAAAATCACCAGTATTAGGATAGAACTTGTCTAAACCAGCGGGATAATGTTGCGAATTGGGACTGCGATCGCAATATCCCAACATTTCCAAAGAAATCATCAGCCGCAATTTCTGCTGTTCATCCTTGAGTTTCTTCGCATAAGCATCACTTCCACATAAGCCATATTCCTCCATATCAAAGGCGATTAACTGGATCGGATATTTAATCGGATTTGCCGAAAAATATTCGGCGAGTTCGAGCAGTACCGCCACCCCTGTTCCATTGTCATCTGCGCCCACGCAAGCGGGAACCGTATCGTAATGTGCGCCAATAATAATTTGCGATCGCTGCTTCTGGGTATTAGCAGCAATATTTAAAATTAAGTTCTGATGCTTATTACCATTGACTTGAAACTCATGGATGACGACTTCACCGAATTTTGCAAAATGCGATCGGATATATTCTCTAGCAAATAAATGTCCAGCCGATGCATAGTAAGGATTGCGCTCTATAACAATTTTTTCGAGATGATTGAGTAAGCGATTTTGGAGATCTTTCATGATGATTCTGCTGACATTTGGTGAATGATTGCCATTGTTTTGACGCTGACGGTACAGACCCTTTGTAGTAAATCAATCACCTGCTCTTTGTAGTCAGCAAATTTGTAGGTGTTGAAAAGCTTGGCAATAGTGGGATCTTTGGGTTTCTTTTCTTTGTATTGATCGAGTATCCATTCAAGGGCTGAACGGTTGCCGAGTTTATATTCCCATGCGATCGCCTCAACACCAATCAACTGGGTATTGTCATCAAGAATGATCGTACCGTTAGTTTTATCGGCTTTGAGTTTGGCTTTGGGGTTGTCTTTGGTGGCGATTTCGATTCGTTGTAATCCGTAGGGTTCGATGGCTTCATAGTTGAGGTGTAAGTCCATTAGGGCTTTGCCCCATGCTGCCCATTGATGGAAGTCTCCGTAAAAAGGTAAGCGTGGAAATTCGCGTTTGAGGTTGAGTTCGTATTTGGTGCGGTAGGCGGGATGATGGAGGACGGCGTAGGTGTAATGAAAAATATTCTCTTTGGTGATTTTGGGATCTTTGTAGTGGGTTTGGAATTGGGTTAAACCCCAGTCAGTAATGTTATCAATGCGATCGCCATTTTCATCATAACGATAAAGCGGAAGACAGTGTGTACCACCTGATGCAGCACTAATACAATTTAAATCGGGGATCAACTTGCTTGAAATGACAGCAAATGGCTTGTCCGTAGATTGTGCCATAAAACCTATTAATTTATTGTCAGTCCCTTTATTAGGAAATACATGAAACATTTGAAATGTTCTAGCATTAAAGTACTTATCAAAGTATAGAAACTGTTTTACATAAGGTCTATATAAGCTCTCAACTACTTTAGAATCTTCAAAAATTATAGATATTTTACGCTCTAAATATCTCACTAAATCATGATCCCTGTGCGTTCGCTCATTTTGACAAGGTGAGACGGAATTAAGGCTTATGTGGCTTGAGATGCAGGAGGTAAATGGATTCCGGCAATTTGAGCAAAACA
>JAYUSC010000235.1:0-4344 GCA_043755885.1 Pseudanabaena sp.
CCAAGCTTATGGCTTTGTGAATTTTATAAACTTTAGATCTAGATTACTTGCTTGTCTTTCTCATTAGATTTGCTTATCCCCATATACTCAGAAGAGCCCAAACTATTGCGATCGCAGCGGTGAATGATGCACCAGTGCTGACAGGAACTGCGGCAATTCTTGCTGGTGGTACAGAAGATACGCTTTACACGATCGCAGTTTCAAATCTGCTAGCTGGCTTCACAGACGTTGATGGCGATGCGCTCTCGGTATCTGGACTGACTGCGACTAATGGCACGCTCACTAACAATGGCGATGGCACTTATAGCTTCGAGCCAAATGCCAACTTCAATGGCACTGTTAACTTGAGCTACAACGTTATCGATGGTAATGGTGGGCTTACTCCTGCAACCCAAACCATTGCGATCGCATCGGTGAACGATGCACCAGTTCTCACAGGAACTGCGGCAATTCTTGCTGGTGGTACAGAAGACACAACTTACACAATCGCTGCATCAGATCTACTAAGTGGTTTCACTGATGTTGATGGTGATTCACTCTCTGTATCTGCACTAACTGCTAACAACGGGACTCTAATCGACATTGGAAATGGCACTTATAGCTTCACGCCAAATGCCAACTTTAACGGTACGGTCAACTTGAGCTACAACGTCATCGATGGCAAAGGTGGCATTACACCAGCAACCCAATCCTTCAATGTTAATCCTGTCAACGATGCACCAGTCGGCACGGTATCGATTTCAGATACCACACCAACAGAGACCCAAACGCTAGTTGCTAGCAACTTATTCACCGATGCTGATGGTTTAACTAACGCGGTTTATACCTATCAGTGGCAGCAATCAGATATTGGCGGCGGTGCGACATTCACCAACATCGCAGGTGCGATCGGTAGTACCTTTACTCCCGCTCAAGCTCAGGTCAACCGCCAATTGCGCGTAGTCGTAAGCTACACCGACAACCAAGGCACAGTCGAAACACTAACCTCAGCGACAACCATCGTCACTGGTGACTTCTATGTTGGGACTTCCAGTGCCAATACTTTCACAGGCACTAACGGTCAGGACATCATTGCTGGACTTGGTAACAACGATGTGCTGAATGGGCTTGATGGTGATGATATCTTCCGCTATACCATTGGTGATGGCAAAGATACCGTAGATGGTGGTTCTGGTAGCGACACCCTGAATATCCTCGGTACAGCCAATTCTGAAACCCTGAATGTAGTTTTCAATGGCACGTCAGTTTCGAGCATTGCAGGTGGCACAGTCACAAACGTTGAATCGGTGACCCTCGATCTACTGAGTGGAATCGATACGCTCAACTATGGCTCAACCACAGCCGATCTGACGGTTAACCTGAGCAATGGATTAGCAACTGGATTTACTGCGATCGCAAATATCGAGAACGTCACAGGCGGATTCGGAAACGACATCATCACAGGTAACGACGGCAATAACACTCTCCGTGGTGAATTTGGCGACGATATCTTAGATGGTGGTTTCGGAGCAGATAGCTTAATTGGTGGAGCAGGCAACGACACTTACATTGTTGATAACACCTATGACACGATCTCTGATTCTTCAGGAACTGATACTGTTCGTTCTAGCATTGACTGGAATTTAGGTAGTAATCTCGAAAATCTTCTCCTCACTGGTTTTGGCAATATCAACGGTACTGGTAATGGCCTCCAAAATGTGATTGTTGGCAATAGTGGCAACAACATTCTCAATGGTGGCAGTAATGCTGACAACCTTTCTGGTGGTGATGGCGACGACACCTACATTGTTGACAATGCTAATGATCTGGTCAACGAGCTAGCGAATGAAGGTAATGACACAATTCTTTCAAGTGTCACCCACACGTTGGAGGCAAATGTGGAAAACCTCTCCCTGACAGGCAATAGTACGATCAATGGAACTGGTAACGATCGCAATAACATCATTACTGGCAACAGTCGCAATAACATCCTTGATGGTGGAGTTGGTGCTGATGCTTTCATCGGTGGACTAGGCAACGACACTTACATCATTGATAACTTAGGTGATTCCATTACTGAGGAATTGAGTCAAGGTACAGACTTGGTGAAATCTAATGTTTCATGGACTTTAGGTGAAAACCTTGAGAACTTGACTCTAATGGGTAGCGCAAACATTAATGGTGCTGGTAATAGCGTCAATAACGTTATCACTGGTAATGATGGCGACAATACACTCAGCGGTGGATTCGGTAATGATTCTCTAACTGGTGGTTTGGGCGCAGATATCCTTGTTGGTGGGTTTGGCAATGACACATTGTTCCTTGGTCTCAATGACGGGGCTATCGATAGAGTCGTCTATAACCTCGGTGATGATAGTGACTCAGTCAATCAATTCCTGCGTGGAGTTGGTGGCGACTTGCTCCAGTTCAACAACATCAATAACATTGATGTGCGTACTGTCGGTGGTAACACTCAGTTCCGATTGGGTGATGGCGTTACTGGTAACGGTGGATTTGCGAATGGTTCGCTCTTGCTAACCTTGAATGGAGTCACTGGATTTGCATCTGGCAATATTAACGACAACATCTTGCTTGGTTCCATTCCTACAGCTTTCAACTTCAGCTAGAATGTTTTATTAGATAAAGTCCTAGCAAAAAATAAAACATCCTGTCTGCAAACAGACAGGATGTTTTATTTTTTGCGATCTTCCAACTAGAACACTCACAAACATTATGAAAGATACAGGATTAAGCGAAAGCGCTCTGTAATGTTTGTTTAGCCGATCGCACTGTCTATAATTTGCACTGCGATCGCAAAATAAATTGCCAATGTCGCTACCAGTCAAATCTATGTTTTCATAATTCCAATTTGCCGAGCCTCTTGCCAGCCAACGTCAACTAATAAATTGCGATCGCGTTTTTCATCAAATACCAATTCGGCGGTGACGCTTTCATTGGGTGAGACGCTTTCTTGGGCATATTCTTCAAGGAAAGTCTGCACGATTTGGCGATAATGTTCTACTGGCATTTATTTTCTCTCCTTGGCTCTTTCATAGGCTAGATCGTGTTCCGCAAAACTGATGATTTGTACTCGTTTGGGTGATGGAGATTCGTAGGCTCGATAAACAAGCCGATAGCTTACGCCGTTGCAGTCTATTTCTAGCGCCCTGTGATTTTTGAGATTGCCGCGCAAGTCGTGACTAGGGATACCTTTTGTTTGATAGGGATCAAGCTTCAAGACTCTTTGATACTGGATGAAGTCATCGCTTAATTCTTCAGGCAACAGAGGTATATCTTCGGCTTGAATATCCTGATGTAAGGTAATTCTATACATTCGCTTTTTTGTAGCCTTTCTTTTCCAACCAAGCATTTAAAGCTTGCTCATCAATTGATTCGTCCTCTTCTATAGATGTAATCCATTTGCTAGGATCGTCTTGGTCTGGTAGTCGTGAGATGGCTTTCGCTTCTGCTGAATGAGGATAATTCCTGCTTCTAGCAAATAGTAGAAAGTCTAAAACCTCTTTAATCAGTGGTTCTGGACTATGTTGAATTTCTTGTAAAAGTTGTTCTTTTGCAGTCATTGGCTTACTCCATTATTTGGTTGGGTGTCTGCGTCAAGGTTTCTAGAATTTACCATGTGGGAAAATCACCTCAAATGATTCGCGATCGCAAATTCGATAAAACAAAAAATCTGAAACTCTATTTCCTCTTTATGGATATGGTAAAAGTTTTAGTTCTTGAATGAATCTGTAATCGCGTTGATTTTTGGTGGCGAGTGGACAATCCCAAACAATTGCAGTGGCGGCAATTAGGCTGTCAGCGATGAGCAATCCGTGACTCAGTCGATAAAATTTTAGTAGCTCAACTGATTTATCTGAGATATCTTGATCGATTTTGATGATAGAAACTTGTTTGAGGAAATTTTCTGTCTTTCTTAGATCTGCTTTGTTTGTGCAACCGACAATAAGTTCCATTTGGGTAACTGCACTAACTGCTAAATCGCTATTTGATTGTACATTTTGCAGATAAGCGATCGCTTCACTTTTATTGCGAGAGGTATCGATCAAGATGTCTGTGTCAATGATGGTTAGATTTGTCATTGCCTTATGACCACTCATTTTCTCGAATATTGCGTACCCATGTTGTACTGTCGTCCATATCTTGACGCTCCTGCCACATCCCAATAAAAGGATCATTTACCCAATCAATTGCTGTTTTTTGTGGTTTAGAGATTGATGGGGCATAAGTTTGCTGCAAGAAAGCGATGAAGTTTAAAGCTTGGCGCTGAGCCTCTGGAGGGAGGGTGGCAAAGGTTTGGATGAGTTCTTTTTGGGTGGCGATCATAAATTTAATCTCCTATTTCTT
>JAYUSC010000236.1:0-26646 GCA_043755885.1 Pseudanabaena sp.
CCTCGCATGAGACCCTTGCCAACACCAAGAAGGTCTCTCAAAACTCCAAAGCCCAAAAAGCTTACCCTGTAATCTGTCCCGCTTTAAGTTGCTACCCCAAGATTCAAGATAGTTGAATGTAGTTCTTCCTTAGTCTGGATTTCCTCCTAGTCGATCGGCATTGCTCGAAATAATTCGAGCAATGCTTGAACCCATACTTCCTTAGCAATCTTCTGAACGTGCTTTTGTTTACCTTGTTTCAGCAAATTATCAAGAACCATTAATCAAGAATGATGATTCTTGATTAATGGTTCTTGATTCTTGATTAAAGATTCTTCTTCGGGTTCGGTCTTACTAAAGATACCTTGAGCTAGACGGTTGTTGCCTATTATCGATCTCTTTAGAGCCATTAATTCCCTATACGCTTTTGCTCCTATTCCGTTGGAATCGTATTCAAAAATTGAAATTCCATGACTTGGAGCCTCACGCAATTTCACAGTTTCAGGAATCACGGCTTTAAACATGTGATCGCCAAAATGATTATGTAAGGATTTCTGCGCCCGGTTCAATTTTCTCCGATCCTTCGTGTGTCATGCTTTGACAAATTATTAAGCTAGTTGTTTAGTCTTTTTCAAGAATCTTGATTCATGATTGAATAGTCTTGAAATATTTCCTGTATGAGTTTATTAACGATATTGTGAGAGTCTAGCTACTAATTATTTTGGGTAATTAAAATGTTGACCAATCTTGCATTATGTAAGACTATCAATATCTAAAAGTAGAATCAAGATTCAAGAATATTTAAACTTGATTCTTGATTCAAATTTAAATATTCTTGAATATAGGATTTCAATTGCATAAATTATTTTCAATCTTTAAGTTGTTACTTTATGAGCGAATTTTCAAGCTAGAACGAACAATCTTGTTTCAAGAATAATTAATCAAGATTCTTGAAACAAGATTGTTCAATGTACTAATCTAGGAATGGCTACTCCTTTCCCACTCAAAAAATAAGCACACGATTAGTCCCCAGAACAATCTTTGCCAAGGTGAGTTCACGCCTAAGTAAGTGCCAAATTTTATTCAGGGAAAGGAGTATAGCTGAAGCAAATTGTCTCTGATCGCTTAAGATTTGCTTGAAGTAAATCTTAAGCGATCAATGCAATTGAATTGTGTTGTGGATGCAAAGCACTTGCAATAGAATTATAAAAGAATCTATTAGTTATCTTGAAACTTGATTCTTGATTCAAGTTTCAATAAGCTTGAACGTAGGTCTTCCTCAGTCTGGATTTCCTCCCAGTCGATCGGCATTGCTCGAAATAATTCGAGCGCAGCTTGAACCCATACTTCCTTAGCAATCTTCTGCCCGTGCTTTCGTTTACCTTGTTTCAGCAAATTATCAAGCCAGTCATTTAATTCGAGTGACAGTCTGAGATTAATTTTTTCTTTTTCACCATCAATCAAGAATGATGATTCTTGATTGATGGTTATTGATTCTTGATTCTTGATTAAAGATTCTTCTTTAGGTTCGGTCTTACTAAAGATACCTTGCGCTAGTGGATTGTTGCCTAATGCCGATCTCTTTACTGCCATTTCATTACCTCATCAACTAATTCCCTATATGCTTTTGCGCCTGTCCCGTTGGCATCGTATTCAAAAATAGATAGCCCATGACTTGGAGCCTCACGCAATTTCACGGTTTCAGGAATCACAGCTTTAAACATGCGATCGCCAAAGTGATTATGTAATGATTGCTGTACTTCTTTGCTCAAGTTGTTGCGTCCGTCAAACCGAGTCGCTAGAGCGCCAGCGATCTGAATTGGATGTTCTAGAGAGTCTCGTATTAATGAAAGAGCGCGTTCGATTCCCTTGATGCCAAGCAAACCCAGATAGCTCATGTCTACTGGAATAATTACACCTTCAGCCGCCATGAGTGCATTGATTGTAAATACGCCAATGTTTGGTGGACAGTCAATTAGGATAAAGTCATATTGTGCTTCGACCGACGCGATCGCTTTCCTCAGTAACAACTCTCTACCTGGCAGTCCCGAAATTGGGATCTCTTCTTCAGCAAGAAGGATATTGGATGGAGCTACATCGACACCTGAATTAGTTTTGACAATAATTTCTGACAGCTTTGCGTGACGCTGAAGAACATCCTTTAACTGTTTTTGTAGTTGCCATATTTCAATGCCTAATGCTGCCCCAGCATTTCCCTGCGAGTCAATGTCTATAATCAAAACTCGTTTTTGGTGAAATTTAACTAGTCCTACGGCTAGGTTATAGGCAGTTGTTGATTTGCCTACTCCACCTTTCATATTGAAGACAGATAGCTTGATAGCCATTATTGATCTTGATGAAAGTTCAAAAGCAATAATATAGAATCTTTAATCAATAGTCAAGAATCTTGAAATAAATTTTTCAAGATTCTTGAATTTCTGCTTTTCCAGTTTGTGAGCAGCTTAGCCCAAGATAATTTGTTGAGTTTTATGCACTGCTGCAATCAAGATATTTGCTGCACGGTCAATTTCTGCATCGGTGGTGAATTTGCCAATGCTAATTCGTAAGGCTCCATCAATGAGGTTTGGGGGTAGGTTAATGGCTTGTAAAACATGAGAGGCAGACTCAACTCCTGATGAACAAGCCGAGCCTGTGGCGATCGACAGTTGATCACGAATTCTAGCAATAATTACTTTATTGGGAATATTGGGTATAGAAATATGCAAGTTTCCCGCCAATCGGTTGAGGCGATCGCCATTGATCACAAGTTCAGGAATACTCTCTAGTAATAAACATTGGAGTCGATCGCGTTTAGCTGCAATTACTTGTTCATCTTCTAACATTTCTAGTTGGCGCAAGCGGCAAGCTTCACCCAGACCAGCAATTCCAGCAACATTGAGCGTCCCTGCTCTGATCCCTTTTTGCTGTCCACCTCCATAAATTAATGGTTGTAGATGATAGCCTTTACGCAAAATTAAGGCTCCAATACCTTTAGGGGCATACATTTTATGTCCTGATAGCGTCAGGTAGGTAATGCCCCAGTCTCGAAAGTTAATGGGGATTTTGCCAACGGCTTGGGTGGCATCACAAAGAAAGGGGATGTCATATCGTTGAGCGATCGCGCCGATTTCTGGCACAGGATAAATAGTGCCGATCTCGTTATTGGCTGCCATCACACAAATTAAATCTATTCCTTGAGAGCAAGTTGTTTCTAGATGTTCAAGGTCTAGTTTGCCTTGGCGATCGACTTTTAAAAAGATCGTTTCGGCAATTCCCTTCTTAGTTAGGGCATCACAAGTATCAAGAACAGCTTTGTGTTCTATGGGTAATAAAGCAATTTTCAGCTTATGGGAGCTAGGTGATTTTTGGGGTAATCCTTGCAGTACCAGATTAATGCTTTCGGTTGCACCAGATGTAAAAATTACTTCTCTAGGTACGGCTCCGACTAAATCGGCGATTTGTTTGGCGGCTTGCTTGACGGCGCGATCGGCTTTGTCTCCATAGATATGGTCAATACTGCTGGCATTACCAAATTCTGTCAGCATATATTCCATGACTACGGAAGCGACACGCGGATCAACGGGTGTGGTGGCGTGGTAATCAAGATAAATGGGGCGATCACTTTGCATATTTTGAGATTTATTGTGTCAAGGTTTGAATGTGGCGATCGCTAGTCTTGCGCTAAAACTTTAGTAATTGAGTCCAATAGATATCTAACTTGAGGTAGCAAAGGCGAAATTTCCGACTCTTCAAAGTACACAAAGTCGCCATAGTCTGCTTCCTGACGACGCTCAAATAAGTCGTTGTAAAGTCTTGCTTGGTCTTTAGAAATAATGCCAGTTCTTACATAGTCTTTGTTAAAAATGCCACGAACGCCTGTATGTTTGGGAGACGATAGATTATCTTTGAGTAACAAAGCTGATACTGCATAAAAACAACTGTAATATAAGCGATTAACGCAACTATTCCATCCTCCTGATTCTGCAAGGGTTAGAGCGTCATGGTAGGCTTCTTCGGCTCGTTCTAAACGATATTGAACTGCTTCATTGGGAATATTCATATTGATTACAAGAGGATCGCTTCTTTTTCTATGGATTTAGAGAATGGTGTTTGTTGAAATCTCGGTGTTTTCCATTCTTGACAGCTACGGATGATTGAACAAATTACTTCTCCTGTCTCCCATTCAATTTCATAGATTTGATGACGTAGGCGATCGCGTCGGGATGGATTGACGACTCCATCAACTAATATAAAAATATCCCAATCTGAGTCTGGTCTTGCGTCATCACGGGCGCGGGAACCATAGAGAAATATTTGTGCACTTGGCTCGATCTCATACACAATCTCTTTAATTCGTTGAAGTAATGCTTTGCTTTCCATAGTTGTTATTGTACCAAGGCTTGAAAGCGTGGATCGTGACGGAGGTTGTCAAAGTCTGAGTCGGTATTTACCATATTGCGATATTTCCAAGAGTCCAGTTGAATTGCTTTTTGGAGGTTCTCTAAAGCAAGTTCAACCTGATTTTGTATAGAATAAGCACAGGATTTGTTGTAGTAAGCATTTGGCTCGTTAGGATTAGTTTGTATTGCTTGGTCATAAGAAGTAATTGCCTCTTCATATCTACCTAGATTACTTAATGCAATACCTCGACTGTTCAAGATTTCATGGTTATTGGAATTAAATTCTAATGCTCTATCAAAATTGTAGATGGCTTCTTCATTTTTACCTAGAATTTTCAATAAAATACCAAGATCGCCAAATGATTTCTCATCATTAGGATTTAGTTTTAAAGCATTATTGCAAGAAATAATTGCTTCTTCATGTTTATTCAACTTGCTTAAAATACAAGCTTTTGCATACCATATTGTGTAATCTTTAGAATTGATTTGTAAAGACTTATCAAAAGAGAGAATAGCTTCTTCATATCTACCTAATATCCCTAATGAAAGACCTCGATAAAACCATGACATATAGCTATCAGGGCTGATTTCTAAAGCGTTGTTGAAAGAGATTATTGCCTCTTCATGCTTCTCCAATATACCTAATGCATTACCTCTGGTCAGCCATATATATCCTTCAGAAATAAATTCTAAAGCTTTATCAAATGAAAGAATCGCTTCTGCCTGTCTACTTAAATTCATTAATGCTACACCTCGCACATACCATGCGTTGTAAAAGTCAGGTTTGATTTCCACTGCTTTGTCAAAAGATACAATTGCCTCTTCTACATAAGACAATTCATAGTAAGTGAGACCTAAATTCCATGCAAATAAAGTACTACTAAATTCTGGATATACATCTATGACAAGATATCCTGCAAGTTCTTTTGCTTGTTGTAACCATTGCAAACATTGATTTTTAGGACTACGCTTAGATTTATATATAAGGGCTGCAAATCTAGATATACCTGTAAGAGTATTAATTTGAGAAAAGCAAGTTTGCCACGTAATTTCTAATTTAGCGTTGGATAGATTGAGTCTGTTTAGTTCATCATTATTAATTGGATATTCATCTAAAATAGTCCAACTATGCTCAATTGCTGGTTGAATAGCACTTAGAAATTTATGATTTTTCTCGGAAAGCAATAAATAATGTTCTACCTCAGATTCAATCTTAATAGTATTAAATGGAACCCTGATTACATCATGTTGTCTAAAATAATGAGATTCAAACAGATGTGTAAGCCAAGTTAAGCGAATATCTATATTCTCTATAAAGCAAGTGTAATATAGTGCTTCTGACTTATAAAAACACCAATCGCCACTAGCATATTTTTCGCTGACATGACTTTCAGGCGCAATCTCCCGATCGGCTTGAGCGTTGAAATAATCAGCAATGATTTTATGGATTTGGGTAAATTGATCAATGGATTCTTTCCAGAGAGATTCTCGAAACACATCTCGCGCCACATCATCAAGGCGATAAAACCTTTGGATTGGCTCCACAAATTCCCTTTGAATTAACCAATCATAACAATTTTGTCCATTTTCCCAGTTCAACTCAGACTGCTGCACCAGCAAATGCTGCATCAATCGGAGATCGAACCATCGACAACAGGCTGCGATTTTTAATGCTTGCTTTTCCTGATCATTTAAATCCTGTAGCAAAAATGTGACAATACCTTGATTACCATAAGCAAAGTTAATCGGCTTGCGTTTTTCCCGTTGCTCTCTCACCCAATTGAGATAGTAAGGCAATCCCTTTGTAACTTTAAAGATTGCCGTGATTTCCACTTCATCCTTAATGCCAATATCCTGTAAATATTTTTGAGTTTGGCTTTGGTCAAATCGATCAAGTTGACGGTCAAAAATGAGATCTCGATCTTGCTGAAGCTTACGCCATGCTTTCTCATCCAACAAACTTTTTGTGCCAGCTACCACTAAGCGTACCCGATGCGGCTGAAGTTGCGTATTTGCTAATAAAGATTGCCATAGCCAACGATCTAGATCCGATGGGACTTTTTCGTAGGTATCCAGCACTAATACCACCGTCTTTTTAGTCCGTTGCGATCGTTGTACCAATGCCTCAGCAAAAGCTTTTGTCAATTTAGGAATCGGCTCTAGCATCAAAGCCTGCAATTCTTTGTTTTTCTTTGTTGCTTGATGCTGTTGTAATACCTGTTGCAAACGATCCTTTTCCGTCAATAGCATCCCTGCAATGTCAACCGTAGTTGTAGCAGTCGTCTCTAGCGCGGATTTACTTAGTCCCAATATTGGCAACAAATCCCCCAAAGCACTCGCACCTAACTTGAGCAAGCCTTTTACCATATCTATCTGCTCTTTATCTACAGACTTTTTACCGTCAATTGGTTGAGTTTGAAGCTTATTAGCGATTTGTTGATATTCATCATATAGAGTCTGAAATGAATCTTTCTCAAACAAATCTTTTTTCCACACTGCTGATGGAGTCAAAGACATAGGCTTTTGCCAAACTGTCAATGGGGTTAACTGTGCGTGAAGTTTCACCATTAGCTCAATAGGCGTATTAATCCCCTCAGTTAATTCAAACGATACTTCTGTAAAATCAGCCTGTTGTCGATGGGTTTCTTCTAATCGTCTTTTAAGCGTAGACTTTCCCACCCCGCCAATACCCCAAATATAAAACATCACTGGATACGAGACGGGATCAGTTAAAGCACCCGCAAAAGAATTTTGTAAATCCTCAGCCGACTGACGCGAGATGTAAGGAATGGAATGAGTCATGATATCTGATTGACTAAATATTCTAGTTGCAGGGGCATATCTTCAGATACAGCATCAGCGATTGCTAATGTAATTCATCTATAATTTGAAAATTGTGCTGTAGCGAAAATCCTTTCTTTTTGTCAGGTTTAGTTTTGATGTTCATAACTTTACTTTACCTCCGCGATAATTTCCTTTCCAGATTGTCTGAATTCATCGTCTAGGTTATACATAATTGTGCGGATAGCTTGGCGCATTTGTAGTGCTGGCTTTAGGCAGTCACTCTCAAAGTCGGATAAGGTTAGTTCAAGATGGGGATAAAGAATTTTCAAAAATCCCGATGCGGATTTATAAATGGCATTCTGATCGCGAATCGTTATACCTTCATCAAATTTGATGTGCTGTTGAACGTAACTCATATAACGATTGTCTTGCCTCATAGCCAATAATACTTCTCCGAAAAAGTCCATTTTTAACCCTACTTGGGAAGCAACCATATCACCCCGAAATTTGGGTATTTCCCAGCCAGGTGAAATCCCCGCAAATCGATCTAGAAAAGCTGTTTCAGATAGGAAAGGAGGTAAATCGACAAGTAGATTATGTTCATTGCGGGGCCGCAAGTTTGAGTCTAGTTCAATATTAGCAAGCAGTACGAGAGAACAATCACTACTAATATCTGCAAAACCTGAGCGATTATATTTATTACTTGCTAAATAGGTTTTTAATGAGCCAATAACTTCTTCTGGGTTGGTAAATACTAGGCTTTGGGCTTCGTCAAGGATCACGACATCATGTCTTCCTAAGAGTCCAACTTCTTTAGTTGATCCGTTAATAAAAAGCTGTGCTGGAGTAACTTTACCTCCGCTAATCAAAGAAACTTTGCTATTAATATTTTCATATATGTAGCTTTTGCCAGTCCCTTTGGGGGCAAGTTCCATCATGTGATAGTTTTGCTCAACAAGGGGTAAAAGACGAGCAAGCATCCAAGTTTTTGCTGTTGTCGTGTAACTGGGATGTTCAGGATTACAGCCCATTGAGCAAAGCATAAGATCTCGCCATTGTTCTGAATTGAACTGAGAGCGGGTCTTAGCATATTCTGCTAAGTTTATACTGGAACATTGGAAAGGATCGAAGTCAATTACTTCGATCGCATCATCTGCACCTCTAGCAAGGCTGATTTTGCCCCAGACCCCTTGCCGTAAAAGCATTGTATTGTTTTCAATTAAGTCATTAGAGATTTGACATTTTTCCATTTTGAGAGATGGAATTCGTGCAACGGGATCGTGGATTTTGTTTCCCGCAGTATCTACTTTTACCCTTACCTGCATTAAGGAAATTAGTTTATAAACTTCGCCCTTATGAATATGAAAATTAATTAAATTGGCATCATCTTTACGAGGAAAAGCTTTTTGGACAAATTCGTTAACTTTTTCTTGTTCAGCGAGTGTTAATTTACCTCTTCCAGGGACTAGCTTATCGACTAGCCATTCTGTAACAAATTTGGGCGCGATCGCACTTATATTGGCAGGTAATCGACTTTTATCAACACTTAGGTTGCCAAAAACTTCGCTAACTAATTCACTGTCGTATGTCATAGAGTTTTACCAATCACTAAAAATATCTGACTTAAAGCCACTACTAAACATTTGCTGGATTGTAATTGCAGATTTGCTGTCAAGTGTCGCATATCCTTTATCAGTATCAGCAAAATAAAAATGGAGTTGACCTGTTAAAGGTATGGAGGAATTCAGTGCGTCTAGGGGTAGTTCGGGATAGTTGCCGATCGCAATTGCAATCGGATAAGACACTTTTGTATAAGCAGGAACTGTTTCGAGATTGGAGTAGCCTTTTTGTAAGATCGGGATTTCATTGATATAGAGACATAATGAGGTCAAAGGGACTGAGTTAAGGCAATTATCAATTGTGATCGTAATTTCTCCTGATTGATTAGCTTTACCATTGCCATGACAGGATATAAATACTGGCGATCGCGTAACCACAGTACTTAATACTGATACGCCAACAATCACTTCTTCTGGAAAAAGTCCTCCATGGGTTCCGAGAGATTCGCCAGCCGTGTTTTTATTAAATGAGCCTAAACAAAATGCTCCTTTGACAATACTAATATCATGCGGCAACCCAAAACGCTCTTTGTCTAGAACTATAAATCGAGGGTCATTGGTTTTACCGATCGCCATGCGTCCTTTTGCTTCTAGGACATCAGGATAGTCTTTGATTTGAGCTACTTCCCCCATCATTTGACCATGATCGCTGGCTATTACAACTTTAAGAGACTGAGGATTTGGATGTTGTTTGACGCAATATTTAATGTGTTCAGCCAGATTTCTAAGAGTGTTGGGGCGCTCTACGTCATAAAGGCTGCCCCAATCTCGTCCAGAGTGATATAACTCATCCAGCTTTTCAGTGTCCCAGCAATAAAGTTGATATTTGTTTTGGGTAAGTGCGGGATAAAGTTGGGTTTCTCTTTTACTGTCGGTATATCTTTCGCCTACACCAACTTTTTTAAAGACTTTATTGAGGTCAGCACTAACGTTCCAACTTGTATCATCACAGGTAAGTTGAGCGTATAGGCTCCATTTTGCATATTCTGTTTTCGTTGGCAAAATGCTGAAACGTGGTGAAAGTGCTGTTTCGATCGCGAGTTGTTTGCTTTCAGTGAGATATTGCAATAACTCCTGATGATCTATCCAGCCTAGACCATCGATGACGACCCAAAGTACGGAAATCTGCTCACTTACTAGACTCTGAACGATCGCGGCAACATTGTAATTTAGTTGTGATTCAGCGACTGGTGTAACTCTGAGCGATGAATAGTGATTGTAAATCCATTCTTCAAAGCTACTGGCTAAACTATCGCTTTGACGCTGATCAATTGGTAATTTTTGGGTAACTGTTTCCCACTTGCGGAAAGGTAAATAGTCGTTAGTGACCCAATCAAAAGCGGTTTTGTAGTCAGCGCTAATGAGCAGAGAGTTCGGCTTGGTGGGTTGGAGCTTGGCAATTAATTCGCTGCGCTGTTGTGAGTTGAGGTCAAGTTTCGCTATTTTAGATTTAGAGATGAGTGTAGGTCGATCGCGTAATAGATTATAGACAACCCTAGACACACGTTCTAGCCCAACTTGATCGGTCGAGATTGACTCTAAAATATTGCCATCGCTCTGAAGGATTATTTGTGTCCAGTATTGATCAAATTCAGAGGCGATCGCATCGGGAATTGCGAGAGGGTAATTTCCTAAATCTGGAATATTTGGTTTGACAATACCAAGCCACTGTTTTAAAAGTGTTTGTTTATCATGGGTCTGGTAATACTGACCCAGAATATGATCCTGCTCTGCTTGGCGATGTTGCCATAGTTTTTCTATAGGTTGATACTCGCTAGGAATTTGTGTGGTCAACCATGATGCGAGATTTTGCGGGGATGCTGATTCATGCCAGATTTGAGAATTGCTATTACTAAGGTCGGCTAGTAAACATGCAATTGGGTTATCTTTAGGAAACTGGTGGGAGAGCTTGAGTTCAAGGATTATTAATTGTTGGTCTGTCCAGTCGTCAGGTAATGGAAATGGAGCGAAAATTGATTCTAGGGCGCGACGTGGTGATTGTTTGGTTTTTACCAGATCGGTTTTGTCCCAGACTTCTAACCATTTAAGCGTCCATTCACAGAGGCGATCGCCAATAATCCAGTATGGAGAGTTGCTTACGCCAAAAGACTGTAACCATTCTACTTCAGTTGTAATAGCTATATATCCAGACTCAACTGGGTAGAGTCCTGTACGATCTAACACGACTTCTTGAATATTGTCTGCCATTACGACTCCTCCTCTGTGTTATTGAGATAGTTGGCTAGACGCTCGTATAAGCTTGCACGTTGGGCTATGGGGAGTTCTTGGAATTGAGCAATGATTTTCTCTTCTCGATCTAATCTTTGGATCTCATCACAAAAAGCGATCGCTTCTTCCAGATATAGATTTAGATATTGTTTTTCTGATTCGTCTAGTAAGTCTTCATGTTTGGTGATTTCCTTGGTGATCTGTTTGATGAGATTACTCGAACCTGAAAATTTTTCACTCTGTTCGTTAGTTTCTCTCACAGTGACTATTTTCTGCTGAGTACGATTAAACCAAGATTCTGCCAATCTACGCCCAACTTTTTGTACTTCTTGGCGCTTGCTTTCTAAATTTTCTAGTTTAGTTTCAACACGCGATCGCACTGCTGGCGTAATTTCTGGATTATCTTGTTCCCATTGATTAAGTCTTGCAATTTCTAAAGCACAATCTTCAGAAGTTTCTACTTTCTGTGATTCAAAAAGCTGTAAGAGAGATATTAATAAATCCGCTTCAGTTGTAACAGTATTGTAATCCTGCACTTCTGTAGAACCTTGATAAAGGCTAGATGAATCGTTTATTTGTTTACGAACTTGTCTAACTTCTTTTGTTGTTGCAGCATTATTTAGTCCATCCTTAAATTCAATAAGCTTGGATAGATAACTTTGTTTTCGCTGAATTAGAGAGTCTTTGAGAGATTGTATGCTCATGGCAAATCTCTCAGTTTCTAATAATGTTGGTTTAACGTGATCAATTTGAGCGATCGCATGATCGCAGTTGGCAATATTATTTGCTCGATCAACAGAAGCTAGATCCTGTATTTGCGTAATGACTTTGATATCTCCATCAAGGGTATTGATGTGAGCTTCAAGTTGTTGATATGCTGCAAATTGAGAGGAGTTGCTAAAAATATGATGTTGCTTATTGTAGGTGTCTCTTAGTCTTGTCAATTGGGTAGACTCATTGACTAATGATAATTCTTCTTGTAAAGTTGGAATTTTTTGTATGTAGTCATTAGCCTTATCCTGCAAGGCTTGGATTTGACCTTCAATCTCTGTGCCATGATCTTCAGGAAAATTAAGTTCTAGACGTTTAGTTTCTATTTCAGAAATTGTTTCTTCACACAGGTGTAGTGTATTTATTTTTGCTAAAGAATGTTGACGAATTGATGCCATAACTTGATTATCATGAATCCGTTTTTGCAACAACTTATATTGCTCATCTAGTTCTTGAATAGCATTATTTAATGGGATTCTAAAAGAGATTAACTCATCTGATTTAGATGCTACATCCTGCAATTTAGGTAATAAGGATTTAAGCTGAGTATAGCTTTTAGAATTTTCTTCTAATCTACGACTGCACAAATCAATTATTTGGGATAGTCTTTGTTCTATGAGCTTAAATGACTCTGCTTTGATGTTACTTAACTCGTGATCAATTTTTTCATTATAGGAGAATGAATCTAGTTTTATTTCTGATAATTGCAAATAGTACTTGACATACTCAAGCGGACTATTTGTATTTTTGATGTCATTAAGTTTAGCTTTTGCTGTGACAAGTAAGTTTTGTATTCCTTGCTTTTCATTTTCCTGAGTACGGCGCTCAAGAACAATATTATTTAATTTCTCTAGTAGGATTTGTAAGCGATCGCGACTTAGTTCATCGGTGTAGCGAATGCTTTGGGTAGAAATTTTCTGTTGAAGAGATGACGCTTGATCTCGACTTATCGAAATATCATATTGAGACTCCCATTCAGCAAGTTGCCTAACTAGAAAATCTTGCTTTTCTTCAATGCTGTCAACAATACTACGATATATTTCTGTTTGTTGAACATTAGGTAAATCATTGGCTAATAGATCAATCTGGTTACGGATACGCAGATAGTCTTGTTGATTGGCAGTATCACTTAGCGTCGCATAAACTGCTTGGATTTGGGTTTTGCAAGCATCAACTTCTTTACTGAGTTTTATATCTGCGATCGCTCTTTCTGTCTGCTCAAGAGATTTTTGTAGACTTTCTATAAATCGAGGGGGAATGTTCTCGATTTGGTTGAGTTGATTGATGGCTTGGGTTAGGTTTGCTTTTTGTACGCCGCAAGATTCTTCTGTTGTTAACTTTGTATGGCGATCGCCTTCGATTGCGATCGCTTCGTTAATCTTTTCAAGGGCAGACTGTGAGGCTTGTGTATAGCGTCTTTGCTGTTCTGTTGTGCAAATAACCGTAAGCCCATTTTCAGCAAAGTCGATAAGCGGACTTTGCAAATCTGAGTATAGGTCGGTAAATTCTGAGACATCAGCCCATGAATTGATAGACCTAGATTCTATCAATGTCTCTATTTTGATTACAGGTGCAAAACTTTGTTCAATTCGAGAACAGGCGATCTCTAAAGATTGCTGATGCTCAACTAGGTTTTGGTGTTTATCTGGAGTCCCAGAATCAGCAATAAAACTAGAAATTTTTTCACACTTTTGCTTAGCAAGATCGTAGGTATATGTTTCTGATATTACTGGAGTAACAGAAGGCTTACGGCGAACTATTCTAGGTCTGTGCTTAATAATCCATTCACTAATAAATTCTTTGGGCTTATCAAGAATATTTGTACTAACCCAGCTTTTTATTGGCTCGATCTTAGATCTAACCTGTTCTGATTTCTTTTGAGGTATCCCAAAACTACCTTCGAGCAGTACTTCATTGCGATGATATGCCAGCCATGCTGTGAGTAAAATAGTAAACGTGTAAGCGTTGTAGCCATAAGGTGGAGAAGATAGAATTTCCCAGATTTGATAAAGTTGGGTAATCTTATCAGATTGTTCTCCTAAAGCTGTTAATTCTGAAATTTTGTCCCAAGCTTTTCTAACATCTTTTTGGGTTGGAATTGTAACTTCATATTTCTTAGTCCTCAGACTAAATCTCAACAGCCCCCAAGACTTTACATACACTTCTACAATGCTTTTATAAGCGCTCTCTAATGATTCAGGGCGCAAGTCATCTTCTAGGATTCGCTTAGCAATAAATGCGTTACCTGTACTACCCTTTGCGCTTTTTAAATAGAGTTTGTCGTTGCCATCAATTGGAGGAATGAGTGAATAAGCTTGTTCTAAAATTTCGCTGATAATCACTGAGATGTTAGTCTTATCACCTTGGGGGATATCTTCAATAATATGAGAATAGAATCTGACTGATTTGAAAACTGCTTTTATTTCATTCTCAATCTGTTTGACATACTGACCTTTAATCTGACTGAGGGCAGCGCCGAATTCTTGCGGCTTGAACTTCTCAGCACACTGTTGCTCTAGCATTAATTGTGCTAATTCTTCGATTGGACGTTCGGCGATCGCCACAGCAAATTGATCGCGATATGGATGCTTTTCGATCATTTTTTTAATGTCTTTTTCGAGCAGTAATATTTCTTCGCTGGTTTCAGCAATTACATACGCGACAAAACCTGATTGCTCAGGGGTTTTAAATGGCTGGTTTTTTTGAAGCTGTGATCGTAAACTTTTGACCGAGAAAACTTTATTTTGGAAAATCCAATCTTGGATGTTTAATTTTTTGACATCTACAAATTGTTGTGGAATAGTCATTCCCTTACCACTTGTATATACACCAATGTTCTCATTGAGATATTTTTCTACATCATCAATCGAAAAACGTCTGTTCTTAGCTTCTTCCTTGATCCGAACTCGTATTTCATCAATGCCTTTACCACCGCTATAAAACTTGTAGGTATTGTCACCGAGGTTAAGATAGATCAATTCTCTGTCTTTACAGAGTTTCTTGATGGCTTCAGCAATGCGGATCGGAGATAAACCCGTTAAGGTTTGAAGTATTTCTTCATGCTTTTCTTTGTCAGATTTTTTTAGCTTGTCTCCACTGGTGTAAAAAAGTAGTAATGCTTTAAGTACAGCAATTTCATCTGGATCAACATCCGATGATTTTTCGAGTTTATTTATAGAAGATTTGTAGTCTGAGAATACAACAACGAATTCAATGTTTGATTCAGGATTGGCAAAGTTACTTTCAAATGCGTCAACTAAAGCAATAGGGTAAATAAGATTTAGTTGGTTGTTTTTTTCGATCGGTTGACTGCCAATAAAGTCTTTGACTTCTTTCTGAATGAAGTCAATTACAGATCTACCTTGGGCAAAAGATAGATTGCAAAGTAAGTAAGAAGTAAGCGGATGCAGGGGAAAACAGCCGATAGTCAAATGTTTGTAAAATTCATTGTGTTTCCAGCCAAGCCCTCCGTAGTATTCTTCGGCGCGGTTCCCAAATACTTCTAGGCTTTTTCTTTTTAAATCATTTTCCCATTTACTCCAAAAAGATTGCCATTCAGATGTTGTTTTTAACTGGTTTAGTAGACCATCAAGAACTAGTTCCAAACTAGCTTTTGGGTTATAGGTACTAGACGTGATTTCAATGCGAGAAACTAATCTTTTGTAGTCTTCGCTATTTTTGGGAGGTGTTACTCCACTTGGTTTGCGTTGAGTGAGGCTGACTAGTGCAATTTTACCTTTGTATTTTTCGCAAGCATCAGTAATATTTTGTAAAAATAATCCTCCTGAACCTGTGGGATCAGTTGACCAACTCCTTAGATATTCATATAACTCATCAAATAAAATTAGAATTCCTTGAAAGGTTGCATTTTCGCCTTTACAGAGGTTATTTATCAAGTCATCAATAATTTTCTCGATTTGAATATTGCTATCAAAATCAGGATTAACGCCTTTGATATGAGTACAAACTTGTTTAACTATTGGAATAACTTGAAAATCATTTTGAGTTAATCTTATTTCAAGGTCAGAAACAGTTGTAGAAAAATTGCTTTTGAGATAATCTTCAGCTTTTTGACGCTCAGTAAGGTTTAATTTTGTCCGTAAAAATTCTAGTGGTTCGCGGCAAATTTGTTGGGCGATCGCCCCAGTAATCCCACTTGCTTCAAGTTCTTTGTTGAGTACTTGAAAGAAATGTTTTCGCATATCGGTAACAGCTACAGCACTCAGGCAAATTACTAAATGTTTACCCCGTTGCTTATATGCTGTTAAGGCTTCGAGTGTGGCATTATTTTCACTAGTGGCGTATTTTAATTGTTTTAGAATGCCTTGTACTTCATCTCGCTCATGAGGAAGCTTAAAAAAATTGGCGACAGTCAAGGCAAAGTGCGATTTGCCCTTTCCATATTCTTGAACGATTAGATGCACATTTGGGTTGCTAGAGCTATGAAAACTATAACGAATTGTATCAAGAATACCGACAGTTGTATTTTTTACACGGGTTTTGTCAATGTCGTGGTTGAAAACGAAGCCTCGACATAGTTTTAAGTTTTTCTCGACATCATCCATTAGCCCAAAACTAACCGATCGGGCGACTAAACCTTGTTGATTGATTTCGATTAGTTGATTGAGTAGCATAATGATTTTCGATGATTATTGGTTAAAAGTTAAATACGTTGTAGGCGATCTTCTGTCCAAAGGGGTGGAGCAAGTTTGCTAGGTAAAAGAATCCAAATAATATTTTCTAAATTACGCTCGTAGAATAACTTGTGCCAGAAGAGGGTAATGGGACTTTCTGGCTGAATATATAGGTAAGTAATCAGACAGTCTAAATCTCGTAATATTATAACTTTTTTAGAACTTGTATTACAAATTCGCCTAATAGCGTTTAATTCTGGATCTATGTTTTCGTGCAAGGCGAGAAAACTGCTGCTTGGAGATATACGCTTTAGTAAATCTTGGCGATAGCTAACTATTTCAGCATCGTCAAAATAGGCAAGCGATCGCAATTGATCCTGATCAAACTTATCCCATAGTAACAAATGAGGTTTGTCTGAAGGCATGGCTTCTCTGAGCTTAAAATCTTTAATCTGCATAAGCTTTCTCCAAGAGAGCAACAGGATTATGCCAACGGCGGACGGTTTCGGCAGGAGAAACGGCGCGATTTTGCTCAATGATGGCTTTGGCTTCTAGACCGTCTAAAATCGTCTGAAGTGAGTCAGCATTAATGCCCAGAACCTCTGTTAGTCCTAGTTTTTGCTGTAAGATTTCACGAGTCTGTACAGAGTTAGTGTCGCCGAAGTCTCGCTCCCAGAGTTGAGATAGCAAGTAAGCAATTAAATAGTCATTGGGTTGATTGGCTTGACCAACTGCAAATTTGTCTTTCTCGATCGCTTTGACAAAGCCGCAACCAAAAAGGGCATGAGGTTCTGTGTAAGCCCGCATCAAAATATTGAGGTCTTTGGCTATATTTTTAGCTGCTTTGGTGAATACTGAGCCAGCATAGCTTTCGAGTTCTTGGCGAGTAAAGTTTTTGCGTTGTGGCAAGAAGCTATAAATAAACCATGTCCATCCGCCCCACTCGGCGGGATCTGAGGGTGGTGTGGCTAGTCCTTTGTCGCTGAAGCTGAGGTAAAAGTGCATGAGCCAATCGGTGATGGGGGATTGGAGATAAGGATCATGTTTGCGGGCGATCGCGCCTTGTGGGGTGAGTTTGCCTGTCTCTCTGTCAACTAATCCTGAACGAATAGACCAAGACTTGATCGGACTAACTTTTTTATTCCCCAAGCCAGTTTTAGCCATGAGATTTTCTTGAGAATCCTTAACTCCTTTTTCTTCTTCTTCAGCAACTTTGATCATTCTCAAAATATCTTCCTTTTTGAGTGAAAAAGTTGTATGAAAGCTGAGGTTTAGTTCTGACATAGGTTTTAGATAGAAAAAATTGTTTGTGGGGTTAGCTGAAGTTCTGGAAAAGTTGGAGAAATAATTTTAGCAATTAACCACTGTTATATTCTCGAACGATAAATACTGGCTGACTGAACTTAGGTTGATTTTGTTTTTGAATACGAATTAATCGATTGTCGAGTTTTGATTGATTTTCTAAGAAATCATGGATAAATTTTGCTTGCCCCTCGTAGTCTCGATCATCCTTACAAATAATGATACCGCTATGATTGATGCCACTACGATGTAAATCGATAAAATCATCACGATTAAATGTAATCACAATACGGTTGTGATTGGCTGCGAATGTGAGGACATCACGATCAGGAATACCTTGATTTGCTTGTCCTGCTTCATGGGATGTTAGTACATCATGTTCCCAATGACGTAACATTTTAACAATACTAAGCGCAAAATTTTCGTTGGAATAAAATCTAGCCATTGATCGCTTCCTCTTGTTCGTATTGATGAGAGGCGATCGCACGATCAATTTCAGCTTGATGATCGCTGTAATATGTAGCTACGTTGCTTAAATCTTCTCCTGTCACTGAAGGAAAGTTTTGTAGAATTTCTGGAATGTTGGCTCCTTGTTTTTGTAATGAAATAATTGTCCAAACAGAAATTCTTGTGTTGCGTATCCTTGCATGACCGCCACATACTCCAATCGTTTTCTGAATAGCACGAGATTTTAGTTTCTCTTGCAACAGGAAATACTCGTCTGGAGCGAGTGATTCGATGACCTGTGCTAAAGATTCTACTAATTTGGTGTTCATTGAAGAATTTTGTTAGGCGTGAGTTGCAGTTCAGTAAACGTAGGCGAAACATTTATTTTATAACATTTACAAATGGCAAGCTAAACAAGGCATTTCATCATCTTCATCATCTAGTACTGATTCTAATACTTCGGCGAGGCTAAGCTTTGGTGATGTTTTCTTTTCTCTAGCGATCGCCTTTTCATGATCAGCAATAACTTGGTCTTTACGGGCAATTAGTTCTAAGAGGGTTTCTCCTTGAGTCCAAGTATACGTTCTCCCGTCTTTATGATCTCTTTCATAGGCGATCGCTTGAGCAAATTCTTCAGGATGTTTTTCTGCAAGTTTGACCCATTCATATTTGCGCTGAAAAAAACAAAAAGAACAGCCTGATCGACTTCGCCATTCGTAATAACTAGGCATCCCAATTCCACTATCATCAAGGATGTTAAGAATATCAGCCTTGACTAGACCTCTTTCTTTAAAAGGATAAATTGGATGAATATTTGGCTGTGCAGATACATAACCTTCACGATTTTCATCTGCTCTTATACCGATGTAACTAATAGCTCTATCATCTCCTACAAACTTTTCAAGAGGTTCTATTTTAAGTTTTCGTGTACACCATCTGACTCTTGGAGATGGGAGAACACCGTTAAATACCTCTAACCAATGATCAAAGTCTCTTTCAGCATTTAGGTACTCGATTTTAATACCCAATCGCGCTTTAACTCTTTCTAAATATTCGTAAGTTTCAGGTAGTTCCTTTCCAGTATCACAAAAGAAATACTCCATTTGTGGGACTTCTTTGTGCATTAAAATCGCTAATGCTGTACTGTCTTTCCCTCCTGATAAGCCTAAAATATGTCTAGTCATAATTAGTTATTTTCTAAATCTTCCAAGTCGAATAGGTAGTCATATAAAGATGCTTCAAAATCAATCATTTGTAGATCTGATTCGTTACTATTTGAATTATTCTGTTCTAACAGAGTCCATTTATTGCCATCTTTATAAAAAAATTTGTTAGGAGATGAATGATCTTTTGTTTTGCTGCTATGTCTCCAAAGTGCGTTATAAACCATTCCTTGAGTATCATCCGTCTTGAAATGATAGAGATTTTTCTCTAGAATCAATTGACAAATCTCTTGAGAAGTCATTGGGCGCATTGCTTCACCCATCACCTCCAAGATAGCCTGAGCGATCGTCCTTTGCCTTGTTTTTTGAGCATTACCCCCAGATACGTCACTCATAAATCATAAAAAACTTTTAGACACTAATAGTATGATACATATATTAAGTATGTATTGGTAATTATGTATCAACGAATTAATATTACGCTACCTAATGAAACCTTGCAGCTACTCGATCGCATAGCCCCCAAAGGCGATCGTAGTCATTTTATTGATCAAGCAGTAAAGTACTACATCAATGCCGAAGCAAAAGAAAATCTTAGGGAAAAGCTCAAACAAGGTGCAGTCCGATGGGCTGAAAGAGATTTAGGCATTACCCAAGACTGGTTTAATATTGATGAGAAATCATGGCAAAACGCCAACAGGTAACACTTCCCAAGAGAGGTGAAATCTACCTAGTAAACTTTGACCCCACTGTTGGCTCAGAAATTCAAAAAACTCGTCCAGCACTTATTCTCCAAAATAATATTTCTAATCAACATAGCCCGATTACTATTGTTGCTGCCCTCTCATCTCAATTTGATGCTGAGATATATCCCACAGAAGTTTTAATCACTCCACCTGAAGGCGGACTGAGCCATCCATCAGTAGTTTTACTCAACCAAATTCGATCTATTGATAGACAGCGCCTAGTTAAACGACTAGGCGTTGTCTCCGATCAGCTAATGGACTGCGTAAACAATGCAATTCTAATTAGCTTAGGTTTAATCGATCTATGAGCTTTTTGAGAATCTCTTTTGACTTGATACCTTGGTTGAAATTGGATTGACATCTTCTAGCTGTCGCTCTCCCAAGACTTTCTCAGCCAATTTGGCAATTAAAGCTTGCTGTAAACGATCGCTACCTTGCACGAGCGCTTCATTCAAGATTTTTTCTACCAATGGTTCGAGGCGATCGCTATCTTCGCGATCCAACCAAACCAAGCGATGAACCTCCTGACCATCGGGACGAGCGATTGTGATTCTACGAGCATCAAATCCTTGGTTTTTTGAGGCGACCATCCCCTTCTGCAAGGCTTCAAGATTAATAAAGCGACGTGCTAAATCGCTAAGCTTTGGTTCAAAACTAGTCATGTCTGCGTCAGTCCAAGATTCAGCAGGTTTGTCCACCACAATCATCAGCAAAGACTCCAACCATCGTTGATCGTCCGCAGTTTCATCGGCAGCCGCCAAAACAAACCGCCGTAATGTCCGTTCTAAACAAGATTCAACCAAATAACTTGCCCTAACTTGCAAATCTTCCCGTAACTTCTCACTACTTCGCCGCACTCCAAAAGCCTCATGCAAAAGGTTTTGACAATCAGCAAGTAAGCGATCGTAAGTAGTTTGAACTTCATGTAAAATCTGAACTAACTTACCCTTAAACTGTTTTGCAGTTGTACCGTCATCAGCCTGACCAGCAACGATCGCCGCTAGTCCACAAGCAACAGGCAAAGATTGAAATAGGAGTACATCGGGTTCTTGAGCCTTTTGGAGGGTTTGGACAACTGCCTGTGCTTCAGTACTAATGCGCGTTGTTTTTGTGGTGTAAGCAGGTAACTTTTTGACAAATTGGAACAATGGTTTGACTACTGATAGCATCGTGACATTGCGAACGTTTGCGGGTATCTTTTTCTCATTCGATTTGGCACTAGAAGATCGCAATACATTTTCTAACTCACGGAAGACTTGCGATCGCAAGCCCACTATTTCAAAATGCTTCACCGCAAAGCGCTGCGGATGCTTCACCAATAACTCAAAATGTTCACTTCCCAATACAGGGATAAAAGTTCCATCTTTATAGACGCTGACATTATCAACGTGATCTAACAACACTGCTGCTAAAAGAATGGGAATTACACCGCGCTTTACTCCATAGGGCGGCGCATCTAAGATTGCATAAAGCTGATCGACAGTTCGAGGCTTTTCCAAAGATTCTAGACAGAAATTTTCGACTGCTTCCCAAACTGATTTGATCAAGGGATAATTTGGTGAATGAAATCCCCAAAGCCCATCTTCTTTTCGATGAATTCCCGTTGTCTGTAATACCGAGGTATAAATACTCACTTCGGGACCATTTCCACTTAGTCCTAACCCTTCGAGATCGCCATGATCTAACATCGCCTGAATTAACGTCCGCAAAGCCCTGACCATCTGCGAACTCAGTTCACGGCGGTTAATCAACTCATTCCAGAGTGTCATGCCCTTGTGATAAACGCGATCGCAAACTTCTGACAGCTTAGAATTAAAGTCAATTGCTCGACTAATCACTACGCGATCGCCTTGTATCCAACAGACATTTTGATGCTGCCCGACTGCAAAAGCTTGACTTAAAGCCTCATCTAATAGTCTTTCTGCTTGCACTATGCGATGACGAATTTCCAAAGCAGCCACTTTATCCCGCTCTATTTCAGGATACTTAGCACGGATTTTCTGAAGTGCTGTATATTCTAAAGCCGATATTTCTAAAAGTTTGAGATTAGTAGAATTAACCACAATCAAAGGTTTTTTATCCGCAGTCTCGACTGGTACTGACTGTGGCGGCTCTGCACCTACCCAATAACCAATTAATCCATCAAAACCATGATTTGAGCAACACAATTCATTCCAGTTAACATCGTTATCTAGATAGATTCTCTCAAAATAGCGAGTTGTGCCTGTTGTATAGCTATGACGTTGAGCAACTACAGGCTTGAGCTTAGACACATCAGCTAATATTTTGGCTAACTCATGCGATCTCCCACTAATCATCGAACCCTCAATGTAAGTAGTAATCGCACTTTCTACATCAAAATCTGAGCCTTCCCAAATTCTTAACTCATCAATTTTCTTACGATGATGTAAAATCCCTTTTTGATTGAGAAATTCATCAATTAAACGGCTGATTGATGCATGTGATGTGCGATCGCTAGCCTGATCACACATTGCCCACATTACCAAGTCTCGTGATGCTCTTAATCCGCCTGTGGAGGTGACTAGATTGAGGATACCCACTGTTTTGAGCAATTTCAAACTCTCTGGATCAGAATTCCTAGCATCACTCACTAAAGTCTGAATTTCCACCCATTTTTGTAATTGTGGACGGCTCGCTAATCCTATCCCTGCCGCTTCTATAAAATAATCGTAGACACGATCTAACTTTAAAGTGGGAATACAATCTTTATCTAGACAAAAGTCATCTAGATGACTTCTTAATGCGTATGGTTCGGAGCTAGTTAGGAATGTAAATAATGAGCGATCGTTCTGGGCGTATCGAGTGCAAAGAATTGGCAACACCAAAGCCGTGATTGGATGTAGTGGATATGCTGCTGCCAATAGTTCAGGCGAAATGTCATCAACTTGCGATCGCAAAGTTTCGCACCATTCTTCTGCCTGATTATTTATAAGCACGTCATATTTTTTAGTTTTATCCCCAGAACGAGAGATAGCCTGTCCAATCAACCTCGTCATTTGTCGTGCTGACTCAGTGAAAGGAATATCTTGAAACCTTCCTTGAATCTTTGCCCATTCATTACGTTGTAATGAAGCTAGTCTCTCACCATAGTCAGCAAAAGACTGATGTAATAAACCAATTAAGTAGAACTTTACAGAATCAGGAAAGCGCTTCGCGCTCTCCTGATTCTTATTTACTTGTAATTCTGCTAATTGCTGCAAAAGATAAAGATCTGCCTCATTTGGATGTAGAGATGCGTATTCTAAGTTCTTGCCCAACTCATCGACAATTAACAGCACATCAGTTTGGGCTGTTGCAATTACTTCTCGCACTAGCTGTAATGCAGTCTTACTATCAACTTTGTGCCCAGCCCTAACTTCCCCCGCTAGATCCACAAGCTGAGTTGCGATCTCAGGCTTACTCTTCTTCTTCCAAAAATGACTTGCGCCATAATCCAAAGCTCGGATAATTGTATGTGCTAGGGGTTCTCTTTGCGCCGTAGCGATCGCCCTAAAACAACCCTTTTCAGGTAAATTATGATTTAATTTTTGAAATTCTGCTTCCGTGAGTGCTTTTTGGGCGATCGCCAAAGCATCTTGCTTAACTACCGTTTCACCAGCACATAGACAAGTCAAAAAATGGGCAAATGCTGATTTTCCCGTCCCATATACCCCTGTTAGTGTAATTGCTTGAGTCTGTTCAGATTCAGGCACATCCACCAAAATTTGTTTGAGCGCATATAAAGAGCGATCGGTTAAGACATAACCATTTACTGAATTAGGGTTATCAACATCTCGCTCCAGATTTATCGATCTCGCATAGCGGCGATTTAAATGAAAATATTCTGACAACTTAAGCATTAATGTTTGTAGTATTTATTCAAGATTGTTTGACTGACTTTTGTTGGCGCTTGGGTGAATGCCATCTGAATTAAGCCTGCACTTTCCGATAAGGCGATCGCATTACACCACCTTGCTACTTGCTCGATCGCATCACAAAGCGCACTCTCAGACAGTTTAAACACCATCCCTGGACTGCCTTCATCAAATAACAATCGTGATAAGGAGATTGTTTTCTGACCACTACTAAGGGATTCAGCAAAATCTAGACAAGCCGCGACTACAATTTCGGCATGGAGACTTGGTTTAGCTCCAATCCGAAATGCGTAATGCAAAGAGTCACCTGCCCTTTGAATCAAGCCTAACTCTGCGAAAGGACAATCCAAATTGTCTTCGTTCAGACTAATATCATCGCCCTGTCTAACGTACATTCTCAATAAACAAGTAGCATCTTTTTTTAGTGAGGCTTCAACAGTTCGATTTCCCAAAGCATCTCGATACTTTACCAATGCTAATTTCAAATCCTCAGAGGTAAATTCAGCTTGACGTAATGCATTAAAGGCAGCATACCAAGCTGTGGCTCTACATGGTTGCTTTAACAAATGCCAATGTAACAACCACAACGAAGCAGGATCTTCTAAAAAAGGATCATAACCATCATCCCCCAGTAACATCCTCCCAAATTGTGATGGTTGACAATCGCGATCATCCTCAATCAACTTAAACGCCCCACACCAATAGCGAATTGCCTTCGCCATGTTTTTGCCTACCCCTAGCTGAATATGAGCATCTTCTTCTAGGAAAATCCCCGAATTTACGCTGACTGCCTGAAATCCTTTTTTCAACCAGCTATACCGAGGATAAAACGTTTCATGCCGAGCAAAAATTAATTCCGTGCTGCTAGAAGTATTACTGTTGATAGTCTGAACCATATTTACTCTTTAATTTGCTTGGCAAGCTTAACCCATAAACTAAGTTAACTGCTTCTACAGGCAAATCATTATAAGGTATAGGATAGACTTAAGTTTTAACAGTAATTTCTATGTCAGCCCGTGATCTATTTCATGACATTGTTAAAAATGCCTTACAAAAAGACGGCTGGACGATCACCCATGATCCCTATCCATTGCCAACAGGCAGTTTTGATCTAGCGATCGACCTCGGCGCTGAAAAAGTAATTGCCGCCTACCGAGGAAAACAGAGAATTGCCATTGAAATCAAAAGTTTTTTAGGTCCCTCCAAAATTTCTCAATTTTATGGAGCTTTAGGGCAATTTATCGCCTATCGTACAGCCTTGCATACCCAAGATGCTGCCCGTATTCTTTATCTTGCCGTCCCTGATGACATTTATGATCGCTTCTTCTTAACACCGTTTGTACAAGAACTAGTTACCCAAAATCAACTGTATTTACTCACATACTCAATCAAATCTGAGAGCTTAGAAAAATGGATACCATTACCCAATATCGTCAGCAAATAAAAACTGTCTTAGAAAATCACGCTCGCCATGTTTGGGACGATCGCATTCAAGCTCAAATAATTATTGATCCAGAACGAGATCATTATCAGCTTGTTTATGTTGGTTGGCGCGATTCTAAGCGTTGCTATGGTGTAATTTTGCATCTTGATATCATTGATGGCAAAATTTGGATTCAACAAGATGGAACTGAAATCGGCACAGCCAATGAACTTGTTGAATTGGGTGTTTCCAAGCAAGACATCGTACTAGGTTTTGATCCACCTAACCTGAGGCACTATACGGATTTTGCTGTAAATTAAAATTAGTTCGCTTCCACAATGATTATAGAGTGTAATCACAATCAAATAATTAACCTATGCCGACAAAGCAATGTGGGCAAAAAATTACCCAATGCGCTGTATGTACATTTTTCGGCGATCGCTTTTTTATCTCCACAATTACAAGAATGCGATCGCCAAGCCAGATTATTACTTTCAGAATCCACTCAATTCACCATCATCAAATTCAACTACGAACAGCCGAAAATCTCTTACCTGTTTTATCCAGACTTTGATATTGACCCACATCCTGCATTGTATCAAAGTAATCAAGTTGACCTCCAAACCCAAACTACTCAACAGCGCGATTATCATCAATCGTCCAATCCGCCAATATTGCATCGTAAAGAAACCTTTGTAAATTGTGACTATCCCCACTATCAACTATTTGCTCAACTAACCAAACAAGAAGAAGCGATCGGGCTATTTCATGAGACTCGCACCATCGGCACTCGTAAAGGATGGGAACAACGTTTACAGGAATACAATGTTGAGATGAAAGATCATCAAGTCATTTTCCTCCCCTCGACCTCTGGGAGAGGATCTGGGTTTGAGGGGCTAAAAGAAGATATAAAAATTGATCGACATAAAGCCGCAATTCATCGCCCCGATCTGTCTAAACCCGTTCGACTTGCCTTAGAAGCAGGACTGTTTACAGAAAGCTCAACCTTTTTTGACTATGGCTGTGGTCATGGTGAAGATATCAAAAGAATTAGCGATCGCGGCTTTACCAGCAATGGTTGGGACCCATACTATCGAACACAAAGCGATCTTACCAGTGCCGAAATCGTCAATCTCGGCTATATCATCAACGTTATCGAATCACAGATCGAAAGAAGAGAATCTCTCATCAAAGCATGGGAATTAACGCAAAAAGTTTTAATTGTCGCCGCACAAGTTTTAATTGGTGATGTGGGCAAAGGACAAATCGCTTAC
>JAYUSC010000237.1:0-4322 GCA_043755885.1 Pseudanabaena sp.
GCGGGCTTAGCCCGCCGCACCAATTTTGGGTTTTGTAAAACTAAAGTGTTAGATATTCTTGGAGTTGCGATCGCAAAGCCCCATAACCTAAATCTTCAACATCTAAAATTTCTGCGATCGTTAACCCTTGCGATCGCAGATTGGGAACCGATGCTTTTGATGATTGTCCTGATGATTGCCACAGCACCCAGCGACTGCCAGAGGGCAAATAGGAGATGCTATCTTGGCGATGGGATAGCCACACCACAGGGATATCTGGCAAATCCTTGAGAATATCGGCGGGACTTTCGGCAATATTTACGGCGGCTAAGGTTTCGAGTACGGCGCGATCGCTCTGGACGATACCTGTGTCATTTGTCCAAAGTCTGACACTTAGCTTGGACTTTTGAGCATAGAAATAGAGCGAAGCCGCCGCCACCACAGCTTCCTCAAAGGCTTGCGGCTCCCATCCTGCGGAATTATCGAGGGCGATCGCCACTTCTTGTCCGCCAATCGTCACTTCTAATTCTCGCACCCGTAATTCACCAAACTTAGCACTAGTCCGCCAATGAATTAATCTGGTCGGATCGCCCCAGCGATAGGGACGCAAAGTTTTGGTTAAACCTTCCGTGGCACTGCTGTAGTTATGCTCATCGCTATATTGGCGAGGACTTGTATCAGTTCCTAATTGATCAACCAAGGGACAACGATCAAGAGGCAACACAGTTGGATAAACAATCGCCTTCTGTCCCGATGGACAAGCGCGACGACTGCGAAATAACCCTAAGGGACTGGAGGTCGCGATTTCGGTAGATCGAAACAAAAATACGCCGCGCTTAGTGGTTTTTGCTTCATAAGTCCAGTGATATTCTTGTAGCGGTGCAATTAACTCGATTACGACTTCTTGCTGCAAAATATTTGAAAGACTATCTGGCAAGATATCCCGTACTTCCAGCAATCTTTTCTCAGTTCTACCTGTATTTTGAATAACCAAATCCACCCATAGATCATCACCCACACTGACTGGATCAATTTGCGATCGCGCCACCACCATTTCTGCTAGTAACCGCTTTGGCATCACTGCCCCCACAATCAATAGCGCTAAACTCACACCACTAATCACATATAGCCAACCTGATAATGTATTGGTCGCCGCCATAAAGAAGAACAGCGTTAAAGCTGTATACATGCCCCCAATAAATTCTGGTGTCGCAAATCGTGATTCTAACCATTTAAAAAAACGTTTGAGCTTAGAAATCTTTTTTGGTTGAGAACGACGTTGTTTGCGAGCGCTAGAGCTATTTGACATATCAGTTTTTGACATATTCTTCGGTTGAGCTTCATTTTATCGCAGCTAGAGAAAGCACTTTAGATCACAGCATCATTACAGCATCATTTTTGGGGCTTGGGCAAATAGGCGATCGCGAAAAACTAAAAAAAAGCTATAAGTTATTGACTTTAATTCTCAAATAGATTTAAACTGTATCCGATAGTTATTACAAGTAATTCTCATTAGTGTCTTGAGTATTTCCAGAAAATCAATGAAAAAAATCTCGTGTTTGCCGATTAATCTTGCTGTAGTCGCTGGATTAATATCCTTGTTAGGCTTAACCGCTTGTACAGAAAAGCCTCCATCTCCAACTAATGTGGCTCAGACAGCTACTCCAACGAAGGAGCTAGCCCCAGCAACAAAGTCTACTGAAGTAGCACAGGCTCCGCTCAAAGAAATCACGATCGCCTTTGCAACTCGTCGTGATACAAAAGATTTGCAAAGTAAAGTTGATCAAGTTACCGCGATTTTATCTAAAGAAATTGGTATACCCGTGAAGGGGATCACTGCTGACGAAACAGCCTCTGTCGAAGCTCTAAAAGCTAATCGCGCCAACGTTGCTTTTGTCAGTGGTCGTGCTGCGCTCAAGGCTGAGCAACTATCAGGTGCAAAAATGTACTTAGCCGAAGTTCGGGCTGACTATTCAGGTGGCAAAACCTACAACTCGATCTTTGTTGTTCCTGAAGATAGCCCCTTAAAAACTTTAGCTGATCCAACCCAAACTCTAGAACAGTTACGTGGTAAGCGCATGGCGTTTACTTCACGGTCTTCGGGTTCTGGATTTATTTTTCCTGTCAGTGAATTGGTGGGACTGAAGTTTGTGGATGGGCCCGATCGCTTAGAACAGTTTTTTGGGAAAGTTACCTATGGCGATGGCTACAGTAGTGCCTTACAAGCGTTATTGCGGGAGCAAGCCGATGTTGCGGTAGTTTCTGAATATGCGCTGCTCCCACCTTGGGTTACGGCTGAGGAAGGGAAAAAGCTGCGAGTACTGCACGCAGTCCCGAACGTACCCGCACATGGAATCAGTATTGATGACAATGTGCCTGCGGATTTACGCGAAAAGTTGATTAAGGCATTTTTGAAGCTGAATGAGCCTGAGAATAAAGAACTATTTCGCAGCCTTTACAACTCCACGGAGCTAGTCAAGGTTGATCATGAGCAGCATTTGGCAACGATGCGTACTGCTATTCAACGAGCAGGACTGAAACCATAACAAAGAAAATTTACCCCACCCTAACCCTCCCCTTGCAAAGGGGAGGGAACAAGATTTCTAGTCTTCCCCCTTTGTAAAGGGGGATTAAAGGGGGTAAAGCTCGACTTATGACTAAGCGATGGAAGATTCTTTACGAGAAATGACCTTAGATATTTTTATTCAAAAAACTTAGAACTTGAAAATTATGGAACTTGAATTAGAAAATAATTCACCTGCGATCGCATGTCATAATCTCCACACCGCTTATCAATCAACTTTGAAACGCCCAATTTTGGATGGAATTGATCTGCAAATCAATCATGGGGAATTTGTGGCTCTACTGGGACTGAACGGGGCTGGGAAATCAACACTTTTGCGATCGCTAGTCGGGTTAGTTCCGATCAGTCAAGGCAAAATTGAGGTCTGTGGTCAAACAGTCCAGCCAACGCAAATCGATGAAGTTCGTAAAAACGTTGGTTTTCTGTTTCAAGGTGGCGGCTTAGTTGATCAACTTTCCTGCCTAGATAATGTCCTCTGTGGATGCCTTGGCGATCTAAATACATGGCAAAGTCTCTGGGGATTCCCCAAACGCGATCGCCGTGTGGCGATGCAGTTATTACAAAAAATGGGATTGCAAGAACAGATTTATCAAAAAGCACGGCAACTAAGCGGTGGACAACGCCAACGAGTTGCGATCGCAAGAACCTTGATTCAGTCGCCGCATATTTTGCTAGCCGATGAGCCGACGACTGGCTTAGATGTATCAGGCATTGAGCAAGTGATGAGCAGCTTACAGGAGATGAATCGCAAAGGATTGACAGTTGTGGTTGTACTGCATGATCTCGCCCTTGCCGCCAAGTATGCTCAGAGAGCGATCATTTTGCAAGAAGGGCAGGTCTGGTATGATGGGGACTGTCAAAATATGGATAGACAATTTGCCAAGATGCAAAATCTATCCCTAGTTCAGTCCGCTAGCGCTGCCTAATGAAATTTCTTGATCGAATTCGTCCTTACACATCTAGCCGCTATAACATCTGGGGCTTCAGAGTTCTAGTAGTTATCGGTCTAGGGTGGGCTTATATTTGGTCATTACAAGGCTTAAAAGTTGATTTCAAGTTAATCCAAACCAGTCTGCCTTATATGGCGGATTTTTTGTCGCGGCTTTGGCCGCCTGATTTGAGCATTTTAGATGTGGCGATCAAGGCGTTAATTGAGACAATCCAAATGTCACTTTGGGGAACCACGATCGGCGCAATCCTCTCAATTCCGATCGCCCTATTGTCAGCCCAAAATCTTTCGCCATTGTGGTTACGTTGGATTGCTAATCTTTTTCAAAATGCTGTCCGTTCAGTTCCATCCATTATTTTAGGATTATTTTTTGTGGCGGCGACAGGCTTAGGTGCGCCTGCGGGAACTTTAGCTTTAGGGGTTTACACGATTGGTTATCTCGCAAAATTTTATCAAGAAGCGATCGAGTCCGTAGATATGCGATCGCTAGAATCTCTGCAAGTAAGCCGCGCCTCATGGTGGCAAATTACTCAATATGGCATCATCCCGCAGGTTTTGCCACTCTGCCTCGGCTATACACTCTATATGTTTGAATACAATATCCGCGCTGCCTCAGTTTTAGGTGTAGTCGGCGCGGGTGGAATTGGCTTTGAACTGGTGAGCTATATTCGCGGTTTTGAATATAACAAAGCGATGACGATGATGCTAGTTCTATTGGTAGTTGTGACTAGTATTGATGCGCTCAGCAGTCAATTACGCAATAAGTTTAAATCAGATTAAAACCGAAAAATATTGCGGCGGGCTACGCCC
>JAYUSC010000238.1:0-10428 GCA_043755885.1 Pseudanabaena sp.
CCGCCTTCGGCGGACTTTCAACAAAACCCAAAATTGGTTCCATAATAAAAACTACTTATTCGTGAATAATTACAGGTTTTTCCCAGACAATGAGAACCACGCAGCCTTCTTCGCTAGAGACTTGATGACTAGTATCAGGAGCGTTGATGACTACGGAGCCTTTGGTGTATTTGCCATCAGCATCGGATTGTGAACCTGACAAGACAAAAATATGCTCATATCCTGAATGAGAATGATGAGGAACCTTTGCTCCTGCTTCATAGCGTAGCAGAGCAGCACTTGCTCCGAGATCATTCTTGTATAGAGGATAGATTTCGACTCCTTGGCGAAACGGCTCCCAAGGTAAATCGTCATAACTAGAACGAGTGAGTAATTCAGGAAAGACCCGAATTTGTTGATTGATAATCATGATTTTTTTTCGATAGACAAGGGGCTTAAGCCCCTTGCTACTCATATGGATTTAATGTCCTGCCATTTTCTGCCCGATCGCAGCGAGGTTAGCTTCAGCACTGGTGCTTTCGTAGACGAATTTCCCATCGCTGATCACCAGAATGCGATCGCTAAGAGTCAAAATCTCATCGAGATCTTCACTAACTAAGAGTACGGCAACGCCGCGATTGCGAGCTTCTACAATTTGATTGTGAATATACTCAACTGCCGCGAAGTCTAGCCCGAAGACAGGATTTGCCACAATCAATAACTTGATTTGCTCAGCCGAAAGCTCGCGCGCTAGGACAGTCCGCTGCACATTGCCGCCAGAGAGATTACCAACAGGGGTTTCAGGCGAAGGCGTTTTGATCGAGAAGACCTTGATCAAATTCTTGGCAGTTTCGCGAATTGCTTTGAATAGCAGTAAAATTCCGCCTTTAGCTTGGGGATCACGATCAAAAGTGCGTAAAGCCAGATTTTCAGCGACGCTCATATGCGGTACACAGGCATTTCGCAGCGGTTCTTCGGGGAGTGAGAATACTTGATGGCCATACATTTCCTTGCGGGTGGCATAGTAGCGATCGCTATTGACAAAAACTTCGCCAGAGGTGGGAATGCGCTGACCAGAGAGAACTTCCACTAGTTCTTTTTGTCCATTGCCTGACACACCAGCGATCCCGACGATTTCACCGCTTTTGATTTTTAAGTCAACACCAGCAACCGCTTCTAAACCATTGTCGCGATCGGCATGGATATTTCGCACTTCGAGAACCAAATTATCCGTCGCAACTTCTGTTTTGATCACTTGACGTGCTTCTTTGGCTTCACCGAGCATCATCGCCGCCATATCCGAGACGGATAGATCTTTAGTCGAGCCTGTCCCTGCAAATTTGCCCTTACGCAGCACCGTGACATCATCGGCAAAGGCAGTAATCTCACGGAACTTGTGACTGATCATCAGTACGCTTAGCCTTCCTGCGGTAACTTCCTCGCGCAAAAGTCCTAACACTTCATCGGCTTCTTGGGGAGTTAAAACTGATGTTGGTTCATCGAGAATGAGAATGCGACTTTTGAGATAAAGTTGTTTGAGAATTTCTAACTTCTGCTTTTGTCCAGCCGCCAATTGCGAGATGGGCGTATTCAGATCAATTTTAAAAGGAGCCGCTGCCATGAATGCTTCTAGCTTTTCTAATTCATCTTTCCAATTAATGATCGTCGGTGTATCAGGACGCACTAACAGCAGATTCTCAGCAACCGTCATCGCAGGTACAACTGTAAAATGTTGATAAACCATGCCAAGCCCATAGTTATGTGCCTCACGCGGACTGTTGATTTCGCGGGAATGTTTGTTAATCAAAATATCGCCGTGACTCGCCGCATGGAAGCCCATAATGCATTTGACCAGCGTGCTTTTACCTGCACCATTTTCACCGAGTAGCGCATGAAAAGTCCCAGAAGCAAGCTTGAGCGAGACATTATCGACTGCAACAAAAGAGCCAAATTTCTTCGAGATATTGACTAGCTCTAACTCAGGCGGTAAGTGCGATCGCAAAGTGTCAGCAGAAACACTAGATGGAATAGTCAAGGATGGTATCGACCCTCGCATAGATTCTTCTTCAACCAGATTATCAGCAAGATTGCTTTCGAGATCGTCAGGCATCGGTTTTTCCATAGCAACGTACTACTTAACGCATTTTGATAATTTAACTAGAAATTTTGGGCGATCGCTGTAGTCAATGTTTCAGAATCACTGACTGCACCAAATACGCCGCCTTGCATTTCGATCATTTTCAAAGCCGCCAGATGGTTGCCATAGTCAGTTGCGCCTGTGCAATCTGAGAGCATCAGACATTCATAGCCGCGATCATTTGCCTCACGCATGGTTGTGTGGACGCAGACATCGGTGGTAATGCCCGACAAGATTATATTTTGAATACCATTGCGTTTCAAAAGCAAATCCAGATCGGTGGCATAAAATGAGCCTTTCCCTGGTTTGTCGATGATCGGTTCACCTGCGATCGGGTAAAGCTCTGGAATGATATCCCAGCCTTTTTCGCCACGGACTAAGATTTTGCCGCAGGGACCATCATCACCAATTCCTGCACCAATTCTTTGCGATCGCCAACGCTTATTTTCAGGTAGATCTGATAAGTCGGGGCGATGTCCTTCGCGGGTGTGAATAATCAGAAAGCCTTTTTCGCGAAACAGGGTTAAAACTTTTTTAATTGGCTCAATCGGGGCGCGGGTGAGTGAGAGGTCATAGCCCATCTTGTCCACATAGCCACCGACCCCGCAAAAGTCTGTCTGCATATCGATGATGATCAGAGCCGTATTGTCTGGTCTGAGATCACCGTTATATGGGTATGGGTAGGGCGTAGAGTTGATATACATAAGCGTTTTTTAAGATCAATACAAATTTCATGGTTGTTGGTATTAATTGTTGAAGATCTGTTTAACTCAGACTGTTACTCAGCAACTTATCGCGATCGCAGCTTTAAATGCGCCAAACAAAAATGAACACTTTGTCATTATTCTGAATCGTCAAAATCACTGTAAAATTCTAATCAAAGTCTATCGAATAATTCTTGAAAATGTCACAGTATCACAAGCCTACAGTTATCATCACAGGCGCATCTTCAGGCGTTGGTTTATGGTCAGCCAAGTCAATGGCAGACAAAGGCTGGCATATCGTCATGGCTTGCCGCAATATCCCCAAAACTGAAAAAGCCGCCGAATCGGTTGGTATCCCTAAAAGCAGCTACACAATCATCCAAGTTGATCTTGGCTCGCTAGTTAGTGTGCGCGAATTTGTGGCTAAGTTCCGAGCTACAGGAAGACCCCTTGAGGCCTTGTTATGCAACGCCGCCATCTATCTGCCTTTGATCAAAGAACCATTGCGATCGCCTGAAGGATTTGAGTTGACGATGACCACCAATCATCTCAGTCATTTTCTCCTCTGCAATCTACTACTAGAGGACATGAAAAAATCCACCCATCCCGATCGCCGTATGGTTCTTTTGGGAACCGTCACCCACAACCCCGACGAACTGGGCGGCAAGATTCCTCCACAGCCAGACCTTGGTAATCTCGAAGGTTTTGAGAAAGGATTCAAACCACCGATCTCCATGGCAAATGGCAAGAAATTTGAACCTGTCCGCGCTTACAAAGAGAGCAAAGTTTGCAATATTTTAACCATGAGAGAGTTGCACCGCCGCTATCATGACTCCACTGGGATTACCTTCACTTCTCTATATCCAGGTTGTGTTGCCGATACGCCGCTATTCCGCAATCACTATCCACTCTTTCAGAAGCTATTCCCATTGTTCCAAAAGAACATCACTAAGGGATATGTCACGCAGGAGCTATCGGGTGAAAGAGTTGCTGCTGTTATCGCTGATCCTGAATACAAGCAGTCAGGAGCCTACTGGAGTTGGGGCAATCGTCAGAAAAAAGATGGTAAGTCTTTTGTGCAGACAGTTTCTCCTCAAGCACGTGATGATGCTAGAGCTGAACGCATGTGGGACTTGAGCGCTAAGCTTGTTAGGCTCATATAACTTACCAAAATAGGATAGAAGCGACGCTTCTATAAGTACCTATACTGAATAAATTACCAAAACCCGTAAGACTTTGCCCCGCAGAGGCGAAATCTTACGGGTTTCGGTTTGTAATTAACTCACCTTACGCAGATAGAATTTCTGTCATAGCCGAGGTTTAGGGCTGCGCCCTGTGGCGCAGTACCTACAGAATCTAAATTTTTTAGGTAGGGGCAATCCCCCCGTGGTTGCCCTGCTTGTCTAGCTTAATAAGGCAACTAAAAGGTTTTGAAAAATATAATAATTTTCTCTGTGTTTATTCATTTTAACAAAAAAATTTGTTTGTGAAAATTTAAAGATAAGTTATAAAAAGTTATACATTAATGTATAACTTTTTATAACTTTTAAGTAACTTTTTAATAACAAAATATATCTTTTAAGTAACTTTTTTTTGATATAAATAACTTTTAAACAAGCTATTAGTAATTTTTAATTAATTCTAAGATTGTTGTTTTATAAGCTTCATAAGGATATTTAAACAATTATTTTTCTGGTATTGATCATCAATTAATTTTTAAAGCAACTTTTTATTCGAGTTCATTTGTTTTTCATGAAAAAGAATTGCTATTTTAGGGATATAGAACTTCTATTTTTCTTGTTTAAGCTTGACAGAAACTAAATAGAGTCATATGTTGATCGACAGCTAGTTTGATTTGATTCTCGGAATTACTTCAAGTGATTGATGAGTAGATACATCTTCATTTTGATTGTTCAAATATTCTTTTGCTATGGATATCGAAGCAGATAAAATTAGGCGTTTTCTTGTTCTTGCCTAATTTTTGCTTGGTTCTAGATCAGCTTTTTTCGGCTGCTTTGGCTTAACTCTTGAAAACAATAGGACGCAATACTATGTTGGCTTCATTTTTTGCTGCACTTTTTTCTGCGATCGCAATATCTGTTTTCGCTTCACGATCTGAAGCTATGCAGTCTATGTATGGCTTCTGGACAGGTTCTGCTCGGCGGGATAATTATTTTGATGAGCCTGATGTGACGCTTTTGTCTGGCTCGGATATTTTGCGTGCATAAATTTACGATCCTCACAGAATAAGAAAATGTGGGTTCTGAAATAGGGACTCTGCAATTATCCAAATTCAAGATGCGGAGACAAGTTTTAGGTATTTTTGTTACTGCTTTTTTGCGATCGCATCGCCTTTTTCGACGCTTGGGCTTAATTTTTTAATTCTTTGAAACAAAGGGACACATATCATGTTGACTTCACTTTTTGCTGATCTTTCTCCTGCTTTGGCTATGCCTCTTGCTGCTTCATTAACTGATGCAATTGAGTCTGTGTATGGCTTTTTGACAGAATTTGCGAAGAGGGAGGACTTTTTTGATAAGAGTGAGTTTGTGTTTGGTCAAACGTTGGATCGCCGCGTGTTGAGTGAGTTGCGCGACCAGTGGGTGGTTGGTGATTTCTCGAAGTTGCCTGATGTGAAGTTGTTGTCTGCTGCGGATTTACAAGGGGCTAATGGGGCTTTTGCGGGTTCCACTGGGAAGATCTATCTATCTACAGGTTTCTTGTCTCAATATGTGGGTACTCCGCAGGTTTTGGCGGCGGTGTTGTTGGAGGAGGTTGGGCATTCGGTGGATTGGAAGGTGAATGTTGTGGATACGGTTGGGGATGAGGGGGAGTTGTTTTCGGCGGTGTTGCGTGGGGTAGATTTGAGTGCTACTCAGGTGCAGCAGATTAAGCAGGAGAATGATTCTGTTGATTTATTAATAAATGGTCAAACTGTTTTGGCTGAAGGTAACGATCCAGTCTCACTACCACCACTATCTGTTGGATCTTTAACTAATGGGATCTCAAGCATTTTATCTAGTCTTCAAAAATCTGTTAATCAAGGGATATGGGCAACTAATTTACCTTTTATTGGAAATCAGCTATCCAATGCAAATAATCTATCTCAGTTTATTGATGATCTAATACCGAATATTAGTGGAACTGATATAAATAGTTTAAGATCCGCTTTTAGCAGCAAAGGCTGGAATTTTACACCTTTGCATAACACTAGCGATTTAGTGAAATTTGAGGTGTCAATAAGCAAACCAATAAAAGTTCTAAATACTCTCCTTCGGGGCAATATTGGTTTACCTGGTCTTGGTCTAGAAGTAAATAAGGGCGAGGTAGATGTAACCGTTGTACCGTCATTAAGTTTTGGATTTCAAGTTAGTCGAGGAGCAGGTGATTCCACAGTTTTTTCGTTTAATCCTGTTGCTGGAAATGAAGCAAATCTTAAAGTTGAAGCGACGATTCCTCAATCGGAAATCCAAGGCAATCTTGGGGTTCTACAACTCGACATTAAAGACAATCAGTCCAAAATGAGTTTCGACTTAGGAATTGACTTTGATGATGCAGATGGAAATGGAAGTATAGATAAAATCACGCCAAAAATTGACAATGGAAATATTAAGTTAGATTTAGGACTCAAGACTAGTATCGAAGGTTCGGCTCTATTACCTTCTGTCTCAACTGACTTAATTTTAAATTGGAACTTGGATAACGCTCAATTCAATTCTAGTGACAAAAACTGGTTTGGCAGTAACAAGCCCGATGTTACCTTTAAAGATGTCAGATTTAACGCTGGAGAAGTATTCACTAAGTTTGCATCTCCTATTCTTACCAATATCCAAAGTGTAACAAGATTTTTGTCTCCATGGACTCAAGCTCTTACAACAGAAATTCCGACCTTTAAAGATTTAAAAGAGAAAAATGGTCTTGTTTTATGGGACGCTAATGGAGATTCAAAAACAAATGCAATTGATCTGATTCAAGTTTTCTTAGGAGGGACTCCAACTGCTGACAATGTAATTAAGTTTATCAATAATTTGTCGAACTTTAATAATACGGCTAACAAGTATTTGGACTTTATTAAATTAGACAATAATGGTACGCCAAACCCTGATGAAAATCAACTTCTCATTGATCTCGGTAGCTTTTCTCTGAATGATCTAGGTGATTTTGATGTACAAAATAAAAATGCGAATTTGAAAGATGCAAATTTATCTGTCCTAACACCAGAAGTTACGGGTTCCAAGTTTGACTTAGACAAAATCACTGTTGCCCTTGATACGGGAAATCCAGTTGATGGATATGGAATTAATAAAGGATCGTTTAAAAAAGAGTGGTCAGATTATTTAGGCGGCTTCAAAAAATCTGATTTTAGATTTCCAATTTTGGAAAAGCCTACTTCAGTTTTAGGTCTCTTCTTAGGGAAAGATAATGTTGATTTAATAACTTATAACATGCCAGACTTTAATGCTGAGTTTGGAGTTGAAAGATTTTTCCCTTTAGTTGGACCTATTGGCGCGACTCTGAAAGGAGATATCAAAATCGCATCTGATTTTTCTTTTGGTTTTGATACTTATGGACTGTCTCAAGCTGTTAAGAGTAATAATTATTTAGATGTTTTTCAAGGGTTTTATGTCGTAGACAAAGGATCTGAGCTTAAAACAGATATCGATGTACGTGCATTTGGAGCCTTAGAAGGTGGTGTTGCAAGAGGTGGTGTTGGAGGAGGGATCTATGCTGATCTAAAACTTGATTTAGTGGATGGAGATGGAGATGGTAAGATTCGAGGGTTTGACATCAATCCTGTAGTAGGCGGAACATTTAGCTCAGGTTTAGAATCTTACGCAGAAGTAGGATTTCCCGACAAAAGTTGGGCTGGTGTGCCTTTGGGACAAAGATGGACTTGGGAAAGCCCAAAATACACTTTCTTTGAGTTTGACACTAAGTTAGTGCCTCCGCAATTTGCTCCAAAATTAGCAACATTACTTGCTGACGGAACTCTTAGATTAAATACTGGATTAAATGCATTGGGCAGACAAGTATTCAATACAAAAGATGGATATGAAAGTATAAAGATTGAGGGTGTTACCAACACCTTTGCTTCTCAATCTTTAGTAGCATTTTCTGATGTAGGCTTAGCAAGATTACAACCGTTATCTTTGGCAAGTTCAACATCAGCATTTAACGGAAGTAGTGTTCAGATATCTGCTTTTGGCTTTACACAGAAATTTGCGGACTTTCACCGAATTTCTATAAGTGGTGGAAACGAAAATACAGATCTTGATATAGTAGATACTTTCACTCCTATAGATTATTTAGGAGGAGAAGGTGATGATTCAATTCGCAGTGGAGATGGGGATGATATTTTACTTGGTGGTGCAGGTTGGGATCGAATTTTCGGAGGATTTGGTGGAGACCAAATTAATGGAGGTAGTGGCGATGATATGCTTTATGGAGGTTATGGAGGTGACATAATTGACGGAGGAACTGAAAATGACATCATCTATGGAGGAACAGGTGATGATGTCGTCTACGGGAATTTTGGTGGCGACAGCTTATATGGTGATGAAGGTTTAGATCAGATAGATGGAAATGATGGAGATGATTTGCTGGATGGTGGAGATGGCAATGATGTTCTCACTGGAGGTCAAGGCTCAGATATTCTTTATGGTCAACAGGGTGCTGATACTATCTCAGGGGATACAGGTAACGACAGAATTTCAGGCGGTAAAGACAATGACCTAATCTCTGGTGGTGATGGCAACGACTCAATTACTGGTGATGCTGGTGATGACAATATCAGCGGTGGTAACGATGCTGATGAAATATCTGGTGGTGATAACAAAGACATTATTACTGGAGATGCTGGTGATGACAACATCTTTGGTGATAGTGGCGATGACAACATTCAAGGCAACATTGGCAACGACACCATCAGTGGAGGCAACGACAACGATCGCATTTCTGGTGGTGAAGACAACGACATTATTACTGGCGATGCAGGAGATGACAACATCTTTGGCGATAATGGCGAAGACGACATTCAAGGCAATATTGGCAACGACATCATTAGTGGCGGTAACGACAACGACCTAATCTCTGGTGGTGATGGCAACGACATCATTGCTGGTGATGCAGGAGACGATCAACTTTATGGTGACAATGGAGAGGACAAGATCGATGGCGGTATTGGCAACGATAGGCTCTATGGCAGCAATGACGATGACCTGCTTTTAGGCAACGCAGGAGATGATTTACTCGATGGTGGTAAAGGGATTGACACCATTAGTTATGACAACTCACCCAGTGGAGTCGTCGTTAACATTAACGAAAGCGCCGCCTTTAGCCACGATCGCCAACTTCGCTACAACCAATCTGTTAGCGATCGCAATCCTGATAATTACTACATCGATGTTGAGCCAAAATTTGCGATCGCCGCAGGTAAATCTCAAGACGGATTTGGCAGCATTGACACTTCTCAAAATATTGAAAACATCATTGCTTCTAACTTCAATGACGTTCTCATTGGCAATACCAAAAGCAATCTGATCCAAGGATTAGGTGGAGATGACGTACTCATTGGTGGAGATGGCAATGACATCCTTGATGGCGGTTTAGGCATTAATACCGTTAGTTATCGCTACGATCGCAATGCTGTAAAAGTCAACCTCGAAATAGGCACAGCCACCGACGGCTCCAATGATCGCGATGTTCTCATTAATAACCAGAACATTGTTGGTTCTGAATACAACGATGTTCTGATTGGAGACAGCAACACTAACGTCATTACAGGTGGAATGGGCGATGACTCCATTAATGGCGGCGAAGGCGGAGACCAACTTTATGGCGAATTTGGCAATGACAAAATCATTGGCGGACTTGGTACGGACTCCATCTATGGCAACCAAGGGACAGACACCATCTACGGCGACATCAAAGATAACCTTGAGCTAGGTGACACCGACTACATTAGCGGCGGTGAAGGTGATGACGAAATTCACGCAGGTGGTGGTGACGACACCGTGTGGGGTGACAGTGATTATGGATTCGGCAGCGATAAAATCTGGGGAGACTCAGGTATCGACACTCTTTATGGAGGAGCAGGTGCCGACTTTATCAGTGGTGGTACTGGTAACGACTTTATCTTTGGCGGCAGCGAAAACGATAAACTCTATGGTGATGCGGGAATTGACAATATCCAAGGCAATGATGGCAACGACTTCATTAGTGGCGGCACTGAAGACGACATCATTCAAGGCAATGATGGCAACGACGAAATCTATGGCGATGCAGGTGCTGACAACATCCAAGGCAACGACGGTCGAGACACCATCAGTGGCGGTGCTGACAACGACACCATCAGTGGCAATGAAGGCAACGATCGCATTTCTGGAGATGCAGGGATTGACATCATCTTTGGCAATGAAGGTAACGACTTTATCAGTGGCGGCACTGATGGTGACATCATTCAAGGCAATGATGGCAACGACGAAATCTATGGCGATGCAGGTGCTGACAACATCAGTGGCAACGATGGCATAGATCGCATCAGTGGCGGCGCAGACAACGACACCATCTTTGGTAACGATGGTAGCGATCGCATTTCTGGAGACGCAG
>JAYUSC010000239.1:0-4319 GCA_043755885.1 Pseudanabaena sp.
CCATCTTCACCGAGCATTACCGAGTCATGGGTCATGATGTACAGCACACCAACTTCTGAGAGTGCCGACAAGCGGATTGCGCCGCGCATATAGTCAGCAAATACGAGGAAGGTTGCACCATAAGGAATTGTGCCGCCATGCAAGATCATGCCGTTCATGATTGCGCCCATGGCATGTTCACGTACACCAAAGCGGAAGTTACGACCTTCGTAAGATCCATATTGGAAGTCTGGCAAGCCCTTAACATAGGTCATGTTGGAGTGAGCCAAGTCCGATGAACCGCCAAGGAATTCAGGAAGCACAGGAGACAATGCATTCAAGCAAGCTTCTGAAAGCAAACGAGTCGATGTTTCCTTCTCAGCAACAGGCTCAAGTGCTTTTTCCCAGCCTTCAGGCAATTCGCCAGCCATGATCCGATTGTATTCAGCAGCTTCCGCGGGATAAGCCTTTGTATATGCAGCAAAGCGCTCATTCCATTCAGATTCAGCTTTTGCGCCCTTGTCGATCGCTTGACGAAAACGTGCAAGTGCATCGGCAGGAACTTCAAAAGGCTCATAGCCCCAACCGAGGTTAGCGCGGGTTGCAGCAACTTCATCAGTACCAAGTGCAGCACCGTGAACGCCAGCCGTACCAGCTTTCTTGGGTGAACCAAAACCGATTGTGGTGGTGACAACGATCAAGCTAGGTTTGTCTTTGACTGCTTTAGCGGCTTCGAGAGCCTTTGCGATCGCATCTAAGTCTTCGTTACCATCAGCAACATAAGTTACATGCCAGCCATAAGCTTCGTAGCGCATACCGACATTTTCGGTAAATGCAAGGTCGGTGCTGCCATCGATGGAGATGCTGTTGCTGTCATACATCATGATCAGCTTGCCGAGCTTGAGGTGTCCGCCCAAGGAAGCTGCTTCAGATGCAATGCCTTCCATGTTGCAGCCATCACCGAGGATCACATATGTATAGTGATCAACAATATTGTGGCCAGGTTTGTTAAAACGAGCAGCCAAATGCGCTTCGGCGATCGCTAAACCAACACCATTACCAACACCTTGACCAAGAGGACCTGTGGTAACTTCAACGCCTGCGGTTTCAAAGTTTTCAGGATGCCCAGGGGTCGCACTGCCGAACTGGCGGAATTGCTTGATTTGGTCTAGGGGTACGCTGTCATAACCAGTTAGATGCAGCAATGAGTATTGCAACATACAGCCATGTCCTGCGGACAAGACAAAGCGATCGCGATCAACCCACTTAGGGCTTTTGGGATTAAATTTTAAAAACTGATCGAACAGCACAAAAGCCATTGGTGCTGCGCCCATCGGCAGACCGGGGTGACCAGATTTTGCTTTTTCGACCGCATCGATCGATAAAAAGCGGATGGAGTTAATGCAGAGGGTCTCAAGAGTTTGAGGTTTCGAGGGTGCAGCGACCATAGTTACAATTGCTTAAAAAATTTTTGTACTCAATCAGGTATATTTTCCCTCAAAACTGTCCCATACAATAATAAATTTTAAGATTTGGTATCGTCCGACTCAATTTATCTCCTGAAAATTAGCTAAGTACCTCGGCACAATTAAAAAACCAGAGCCAAAATCTGTACCGCCCGCTACGCGGGCGGTACAGATTTTGGGTTTAATTATGCCGAGGTACTTATTACGCCTTAATTTGATAAATACTTATGGTTGTTCGTCCTCTCAAATTGCCCTTGCTCATTTGTTTGAGTTTGCTAGCTGCGATCGCATCTAGCATTTTCAGCGTATCTCATGCCGATGCATTGCAAGCAATGCTCAAGCCCAATAAACCAAGCCTTGGTGATACGGTATCAGTTTGGATCGCGACTGATAAATCTGATAAATCTGGGGCAACAGCACCAACTGTATCGATGAATAATAAACAGTTTCCTGCTTTTGCCATGTCCCCAAATCGTTGGCGAGCATTCATTCCCACGACTCCGTTGGATCAGGCTGGACTAAAACAGGTGGTGGTAAAGGCTGAGGGGATACAGCAAACTTTGGCGATGCAATTAGGCGATCGCAAATTTCCCACCCAAAGTATTTGGCTTAATGATTCGGGTGGTGGATCGGAACCGACAGATTATGAATGGGATAAGGTTTCGGCTTTTAAAAAATTAGTGACTCCTCAGAAATTCTGGAATGGTGCTTTTCTGCAACCCAATGATGGCGAGATTTCGACAGTTTTTGGGGTGCAGCGCTATTACAATGGCGAGTTTGCCAATGACTATTACCATCGTGGTGTGGACTATGCGGGAGGGACTGGTTCACCTGTGATTGCGCCAGCATCTGGCTATATTCGTTTAGTCGGGAATGTATCGCAGGGCTTTCTGTTGCATGGCAATACGATCGGATTGGATCATGGTCAGGGCGTGGCGAGTATCTTCTTGCATCTCAGTGAAATCTATGTCAAAGAAGGGGATTTTGTGAAGGCTGGTCAAGTAATTGGTGCAGTCGGTGCGACGGGTGCGGTCACGGGACCACATTTACATTGGGGGCTATATGTGAATGGCGAGGCGATCGATCCTGTAGCATGGCGATATGAAGGTGTCGAATAAGGCTGTATGACAATTAATCCTGAACAATTATTAGAACTTGCGCTCAAATCTGGGACGGAAGCTGCGGAAGTGTATGCATCAAGATCAGTTTCACGCCCAGTATTTTTTGAGGCAAATCGGCTGAAACAGCTAGAGAGTGTTGACTCAGAGGGTGTAGGCTTACGGATTTGGAAAGATGGCAGGGTGGGCTTAGCGATCGCATATGGTGCGGTGGAGCCTGAGGACTTGGTGCAGCAAGCGATCGCACTGAGTGCTTTGAATGAACCTGAAGAGATTTTATTAAGAGCATCAACGGTTGCGGACTACCCCAAACTTTGTGGGCAGGAAGTTAGTGTTGAGCAGATGGTGGACTGGGGCAAACAGGCGATCGCAGAGGTTCTTGAGCGTTATCCTGAGGCAGTATGTGGCGCAGATTGGGATTGTGGTCGCGAGACATTGCGAATTCTCAACAGCAAGGGCTTGGACTGCGGCTATACCGATATCACGATCGACGGCTCTCTGAGTGCGGAGTTAACGCGGGGAGACGACTTTCTCAATGTTTGGTATGGTCAATCGGAGCGCGATCATTTACCGCCTGATGCGATCGCCAAAAAAGTATTGCAATATCTCGATTGGGCAAAGAAAAATGCGCCCGCGCCGTCGGGTAAAGTGCCTGTAATCTTTACGGGCAAAGCAGTTGATTTGTTGTGGGGTGTAGTTGCGATCGCCATGAGTGGGCGACAGGTTCAGCAAAAATCTACGCCTTGGCTAGACAAAGTTGGGCAGCTCGTAATTTCGGATATTTTCACGGTCACCCAACATCCAGATTTGGGAGTGTATAGTTCACCCTTTGACGATGAAGGTACACCGACGCAGGAAACCACTTGGATCGATCGCGGAATTTTGCAAGGGTTTTACGGCGATCTGCGAACTTGTCAGGAATTGGGAATTGCGGCGACAGGTAATGGCTTTCGCGGCGATTTGGGCAACTATCCTAGCCCTGGGTTATTTAATTTAGCGATCGCATCTAGTCAAACCATCCAAGGCGATATTGTCGAGCTTGCCGCAACCTTAAAAAATGGCTTGATCGTCGATCAAGTCTTAGGTGATGATACCGATGTATCAGGAGATTTTTCGATTAATGTTGATCTTGGCTATCGGGTCAAAAATGGCAAAATTATCGGCAGGGTCAAGGACACGATGCTCTCTGGGAATGTCTATACTGCCCTCAATCAGGTCGTAGCAGTTGGCTGCGATCGGCAGTGGCATGGTTCGCTCTATGGCTCGGCGATGATCGTTGAAGGGCTATCGATTACGACTCGCTAGACCGCGCCGCTAATCTGAAGCGATCGTTTCTAATTTTTTGCGAGCAATTGCTATAATGTCTGAGTTACTTATTCATAAAAGTAATGTGAGACTGTAGCTCAGTTGGATAGAGCGAGCGCCTCCTAAGCGCTAGGCCATCGGTTCGATCCCGATCAGTCTCGTCATTAAGCCAATTCAGATTACGGATATTGTGAATATTTTCGCTAAGTTATAGCAATGATAAATATCTTGAGAAATAGCTCTGTATGATCAAAGAGATTTCGTAGCCATCATAAGCACTAGTTTGGAGCTAGTCTTTTAATTCAGGGCTTTTATGCCGACAATTAGCCCTTGGCAAACATTAGTAAGAAATTGTGACGACTCCCATCACTGACATGAGTACAGGTACAGTGTGGGCTTCTCAGCTAATCCTGCTATTGCATCGGAAACACGCTGAGCTTTGTAACGACAT
>JAYUSC010000240.1:0-4307 GCA_043755885.1 Pseudanabaena sp.
TCCAAATCACCTTTAGGCTTCCTATTAAAATGGGGCGATCGCAATATTAATCGCACTCAACCTTTAACCAATAATCAAAGTTCACAAACTGCCAAAGTCATCGCCAAAACTGGACAAAATCTCGGCGGCATCGATATTGATAATTGGATTATTGATTATTTTTATGCGACTTTAGGCTTGCCGAAAAACTCGCTGGTCACCCGCTTAGCTGAACGAATTAAGATCGCTCTTTCTAACGCTGAATCAGCAACTGAGGTTTATTTTAATGATCAAACCTTTGCATCCTATGAATTAACTTTAACGCGATCGCAGTTAACTCAAATCCTTGAACAGCATAAATTTTTTGTTAATCTCGACAGCGCTCTCGCGCGCATTCGTCAACAAGCAACTCGCCAAAATATTGACTTAGATCAAATAGACGCAATTCTGTTAGTGGGCGGCACATCGCAAATCCCTGCGGTAAAAGAATGGGCTTTGCGGAATTTTTCTGCGGAGAAAGTAAAGGCTAATAAACCCTTTCAGGCGATTGCCCATGGCGCAATTTCACAGGGCTGGGAATTAAAGGACTTTCTCTATCACAGCTATGGTGTGCGCTATTGGGATAAGCGTTACAAAAAACATAACTGGCATACGATCATCAAATCGGGCGAAACTTATCCCTTACCAAAACCAGTAGAACTCACGCTCGGTGCATCCGTTGCCGATCAACCTAACATTGAGCTAGTCATCGGCGAGTTAGGTGAAGGCAATGTCGAAGTATATTTTGAAGACGACAGAATCGTCACTCGTGCATTAGATGGAACTCAAGTCGCCGCCCAGATCCTCAATGAGAATAGCAAGGCGATCGCAAAACTTGATCCATTAGGTCAAACAGGCTGCGATCGCATCAAGGTTTCCTTCCAAGTTGACGACAAGCGCATCTTACGGATTACGGTTCTAGATTTGCTGACTAAGCAGAATTTATTAGCAGATATCCCTGTGGTAAAACTTGTATAGTTACAACGTTTTGCACTTAAACCCAAAACAAAATTTTTTGAAAGCGTTGCTTTGCAACGCTTTCAAAAAATTTTGGTTCGTTTACTTGGCAATTGCTGTAAAATTGTTATAGAAAATCTTGGTAGTCTGATTTAAAAGAATCTATGCAGCCTAAAGCCCTACAAACTATTGCTAAAGATGAATACAACGATAACCTAGTCGATCGCTTATTTATTAAGCTCTTCTCTCACAAGATGTCACAGGCTTTGGGGTCGGGAACCAAAATCAAAGGCTATGATGGCTTTGTCGATTTGTCGAAACAAATTATGCAGGGACGTAATGCTAGAGAGCAGCAAATAATTGTGGCAAAAGTGCTGCAATCTTTAGTGCCAGCGCCAGCTCTCTGGGCTATTCGCACATTTTTTGCGCCGACAAGGTTGGTATGTGTTCTTAATGCATGGTTTGCTGCCCAAATGTTTGAGTGGCTAGTCGGTCCTTGTGAGGTCGAGGAAGCTGAGATAAATCTGGAAGATGGCACAGTGCGATCGCAACCTTCGGCTGTGAACATCAAAAAATGTCGTTATCTGGTGGATAGTGGCTGCGTTGGCATGTGTGTGAATATGTGTAAGGTTCCTACGCAAGAATTTTTCACTGAAAAGTTTGGGATTCCGCTGACGATGACTCCCAACTTTGAAGATCTCAGTTGCAAAATGATTTTTGGGCAAATTCCCCTTGCTTCAGAAAATGATCCCGACCATCATCAACCATGTTTAAAGCAACAATGCCCCACCGCAAGTTCTGCGACCGTCGCTTGTCCTAAGCTAAATTAACGCGGTATTTTCTGGATATTTTGCTAAAATTTGATTTAGAGAGTGAAGGTAAAGTCTTTGACTAGCATTCCTGAGACGAGAATACCGCCAAGCGATCGCATTTCATAAGTACCTGTATTCGGAATAAATTCACGAAAATCGGTAAAAGCTTCGAGGTTTGCACCAAGAAAATCATAAATACTATCATCGAAGCGCAGATTTTCAATGGGAGCAATAAATTCGCCATTCTCGACCCAGAAGCAAGCATAGCGAGTCATGCCCGTGATCCGACCGCCACTGCGATCGCTCCAATTGAGATAATGCAAATTTGATAGATATAGTCCCGTATCTAATTGCTTAAGAATGTCAGCCTCAGCTAAATTTCCTGCGGCGACTTCAGGCGATCGCATGGACTCATCTTCATCTGCGCCGTTAGCTTTTTTGCCATATTCTTTGGCGCTGCGCGAACTGACTAGCGTGTTAACCAGCTTCCCTTCCGCAATAATCGATAAATATTCTGGAGCAACTTCTCCTAAATCATTAAAACGAGGCACATTGCCATAGGTGAAATTTTCACTAATGGATAGCAATGGCGAGAGTGTTTTTTCTTGGTTTTTTAATTTCAATAGAGCGCTACTACGCTGCTGCAAACCCGACTCTCCCGCGCTCCCAGTCAAGAAGTCTAATAGCTCTGAGGCAGCCGCAGGTGCAAAATAAGTATGATATTTCCCCCGTTCTATAGTGATGCTTGGTTTTTGCAAGGCGATTAATTGTTGTTGAGAGCGATTAATCTGTAATTTATAAGCTTCCGCTTGCCAATCTTTGCCAGCATAAATCCCTTTGACGGCTTTTTCGCCTGAATCAGTCTGGACAAACATCGAATAATCGACAAAAAACGAATCTGTCGCAAACCAATGTCTTTGACCTGCGGAATTGGCATTAGCCCGAATGATCGAACCTGATGCGTAAAATCCTGTAAAGTCAACATCATGCACAGGTGAGAGAATTGTGGCGATCGCAACTTCTGCATTTAACAAATCACCCTGATAAACCTCACGGCTAGAGCCTTGGTTCTCAGGAATGACTAGATAAGGATTTTCAGGAATTTGCGAGACTTCATGCCTGAGATAATCGAGATTTGCGATCGCACAAGCCATATCGATTTTGCGATCGCCTGTAAACGGAAACTTGGCATGAGCTTCACGTTGATTATAAATCAGCAAAATGGTCACGTTCCCATCGGCGACAACTCCTGACTGTCGGACTTTGGCGTGGTTAAATCTGGTAAATTGACTGCGCTCACTCTCTAAATTAATTGTGAGATGCTCGCCATTGTGCAGACTATCAATCAAGCGATCGGCAAGTTGATAAAATGCTTGCTCTAAAGATTGTTCTTCTAGATGTCTGATCATCAAAAATTTAACTCCCAATAAATAATTACATCAAACTGTACCGGCCGCGCAGCGGGCGGTACAGTTTTTACGGATAGGCAGCGCTTCGCGCCGACTATCCCGATCTACAACATAAATGTACGCGAATCAACACCTGAACCGTCGCGTTCAGCCAGAAAATCATTCATCACATTATCCGATTCCAAATTGCCATCCACTAAGTTAATAATGCGATCGGCGACATCAAGAATGCGATTGTCGTGGGTCACCATTAAAATGGTGATGTTTTCTTCTTTTGCCATCTTTTGCATCAAAGTCACCACATCCCGCCCAGATTTTTTATCTAGCGCCGCCGTTGGCTCATCGGCAAGGATTAAACTCGGACGGTTGACCAAAGCCCTTGCGATCGCAACTCTTTGTTTTTGTCCACCCGACAGCGCATGGGGTTTATAGTCAATCCGATCACCTAGTCCAAGCTGAGTCAAAATTCCAGCGGCTTTGTTCGTTGCGATCGCATTACCGCCTTGATGGGTAAATAAATCCGTGGACATCATCACATTTTGTCTTGCGGTCAGCGAATAAAAAAGATTATGAGCCTGAAAAATAAAACCAATATTTTTACGAACTTGTACAAGTTTTTTCGGCTTTAGCCCTTTCAGCTCCTGCCCTAAGACCCGCAGCCCACCATCTTGGATTGTCCGTAAAGCCCCAATCAAAGTTAGAAGAGTAGTCTTACCCGAACCAGATGGTCCAGTAAGGATCACAATCTGACCAGGATAAATTTCTAGATTGATATCAAATAAAACTTGCTTAAATAAATCTCCTTCACCATAATGAAAATTCAAATTGCGAATTTGTACCGATGGCTCGACGCTTAGAGACAAGGACTGTGTTGTAAGATTTGAAAAAGTGTCGAGCATGTTCTAAAAACCTATGAGCAAAATAAATGACAAATTATAAGATTTATGCAAACTATCAATGAAGCTCCCAGACTATATTAATTATGGCAGGTGCGATTATACTCAGTGTAATAAAATCTTTTTAAAACTGGTCAAATCCAGAAATTCTCATTATAAAAATTGATTTTTGAAAGCCAGCCTACGGATGGCTTTCAAAAACCAATTTTGGATTT
>JAYUSC010000241.1:0-4304 GCA_043755885.1 Pseudanabaena sp.
CACTGACACATCCTGACAGGCTGCTATAATTGCTCTGGTTATTTACCACTCCTGACTTTTATTCCCCTTACCTATTTGAAATGAGCGAACGCACAGTAATTCGCTTTAGGTGTGAAATTAGCGTGTCAGTCGTCCAGCATGGACAACCACAACCAAGAAAATCGTTGTCTTGTGTCCAGATTTCTGCATCTAAATGTATTGCTAAAGCTACGGTATGCCAATCATCGGGATCTCTAGGTATACGTTCTTTAGCTTCTATTTCTAAATAACCATATTCGATTTGAGGAACGTTAATAATAGAGATTTTCAGCAGTTCAGAAGCTGCTTTCGTTAAATCTACTCCTGCTTCTTTGCTCAATTTACCTGTAGTTATCATGCGGCTTATCCGCTTCGGGATTTCGTAATTAGTTTCATCTACAATCCTTTCGGATGCGTATATGAGCAGTTGCGGGTTACGCAATAGTTCGCGTCCGCGCTGACGAAGTAATTCGCCAATTAGGATATTTGCGTCAATAATCAATATCATCATGATTCTTGATTGACAAATGCTTCTACTAATTCATCTTCGGTCATGCCAGTTTCTAATAGAATTTTCGCAACTGTGCGATCGAGAGAATCTATGACGCTGGTATCAATATTGTTTCTAGGAACTCTTTGGGTTGCGGTGATTTCTTGACCTAGCAATTTCCATAGTTTGATTTTATGTTCAATATTGAGGGTGGTGACGGCTTCGGCTAGTAGTTCAAAGGGGATGTTAATTTGGGCGGTTGCGGTTGTCATAATGTTCCTTGATTGACTAAATTTTTAGGCTGAATTTTTTATAGTAATTTTAATGTCTTCTACACGAGGACATCCGAGGTCTTGGTGAATGAGGTCTAAAAGCCTTGCCTTATTGATAATTAACCATTCTGGATTGTTACCAAAATAAAGACATATCTCCCAAACCTTGTAGTACTTAGTTCTATTGACCTGATTCCATTTGATATATGAAACAGCACTACAATTATAAAAGAAGTTAATAATTCTGGTTAGACTCTGCGTGTTAATGTCTTGATCTTTCAAAGTGAGGGGTAAAAATTCAGAAGAATTAAATTCTTTTGGGCTTACTAAGGGAGTTCTATGGCTACTAAAATCAACTTCATTTTTGTCTTTAAAATTATTACAGATCTTGCACAAAGTTTGAGAGTTCTCTACAGTTGTCTCGCCTCCCATGGAAAATGAAAATATATGATCAACTTCTAATCTGATACCTTTACCTGATGCACCGCAACACAAACAAGCATTACCATCACGATTTTTTACCAGTTTCTTTTCTTCTGTCGATAATTCTCTTTTTCTCTCTACAGGCACAATGGGAGTATCGGATACAAATTTTAAAGGTAAAGGTGGATTCTTTTTACTTTTTAAATTTCTTACATAGTTTCTTATACTTGCATCAACAGATGACTCAAAATGATTAAAAGATCTGTAGAAAGTTTCCCATAGAGAATTAGATCTTGAAAATTCTTCAATTAAATAATCATTCTTATCTAGATAACTAAGATTATCATTAACTATCTTCTGTGCAATCCTATCTACATCATATAATTCTCTATCCTCAAAGGGATAATAATGAGGCACAGATTGATTTTGAGCAATATGACGAACTATTTTAGCCACGCTGGAACTCAATTTTTCACCGATAGTATCTGATTCATCGCCAAAATAAACTGTGATCCAAGACTTAATTTGAGATTCCATCCATTCGTACTCAAGATATTCCTCTTTCAAATATGCTTTGTCGATAAACCTAATAAAATCTTGAAACTGCCCTTGCGTATGCTCGTAAACCATTACAAATTCCGTAACAGTTTCCATTGTGTCTTGACTTTCATCATCTTCGGCATAGGTAATTTCGGTTTTATACCACCCGACAGGGAAAATCCTTGAAAATGTTGGCATTTCATAATCACCGCCATTTTCAAAGGATTTTGAAAGTTCTTCTACTAGATGGATTGCTATATATTCAAGAGGATATCTTTCTCTCTTGGGAACTTGAGTTTCTTTTGTGCCACCATCTTCATGTGCAGGATCAGCCCAATCGATTAAACGTTTCCAATCATCAAAGAATAAAACAATATTTGCTTCACTGCTGCCGCCTGCTTTTTCTCCCCTCAAGGCGCGTCCTATCATCTGTGTCATCAAAATCTGGCTTGTAGTTTGTCGAGTAATAAACACTGTTTGAACAGTAGGCACGTCCGCACCTTCCGTTAACATCCTTACATTGATCAAAACATCAAGGGGAGAATGATTATTGTTTTCATCTAATCCAGTCGCAAATTGCCTCAAAATTCTTTGATTATCGCTTTGAGTAATCTTATTTCTTGCTTCAGCCGAGCCAGGATCGGCATCAATCTGCGAGTAGATCGCATCTGCTCTAATGCCTTTTTCTCGCAATTTATCTTTTAAATAAACACATTGAAACCAGCGATCTGCAAAAATAATTGTCTTACCATATCGATCTTTATGTGCTAAATAGGTATTGACAATTGCATTGTTTCTATCCTGATTCTTTGCAATAATTTCTATGATTTTCTCTGGCAAATCTTTATGCTTTTTAGTTAATTCTTCATACAAAGCATCATCTAATTCAACCTCTGTGCCAGTAGGGATTTCAGTGTAATTTGGTCTCGCCAAAATACCTTGCATCATTAATTTTTCTTTGTCAGCTTGATAAATAATCCCATGTTTGCCATCAGTAAATATTTTCGAGAGCCAACCTTTCTTAGCTTTATCGCTGTATGTCGGTGTTGCAGTTAACCCCAATAAATACAAATTAGGTAATAGGCTACGCAAGCCTAAAGTAGATTCTTGTTCGCCGATCAAAAGATTTCGTAAGCCATAGGCGGGAGTATGATGAGCTTCATCAACTACTACAAAGAACTCAGAATTTTGATTGCCGTCAATGAATTTCCCTAGTGCTGTTGTAATATTCTGGTTCCGCAAATCTTTAGCTTTACAGTGCAGGTTAATGATAGCCGTTTGGGTTGTCATCAAAATCACATCGTCTGCCAACTGTATTGATGATGCGTTTGCATGGGACTTACTACTAGAGACACAGCGAATATTTATTGTTTCCCGACCTGAAATTTCTCTGACGTTCTCTTCAAAAGTAGCCGCCGCTTGATCTAATAGATAGTATGAAGGTGCTAACCAGAGAACTTTGATGTTTTTGGAAAGCACATGATTACATAACCATCGAACTGCGGTAAATGTCTTACCCGCACCCGTAGGAAGCACTAGCATTCCACTAGCTGATTTCTTTTTCCCAACTTGAAAAACCTTGTTAAGTTCGGCAAACGCTTCAGTTTGATGAGCAAATGGGGTCTTTGATGGCGAGTCTGTCTGCAACTTTCTCTGTGCATCTAAGTTAATCGACTTGTACATACTTTTCTGGAGTTTAGACTAAATTACATGTAGTTTAAGTGCTTCAGCCCGTTGAGCAATTGTTAAAAAGCTTATGGACTAAGCTGTGTAGTAAAAACTATCCCTCACTAGGGGAAATTACGGGACTTATTGAATAGTTTGAGCAAAATTGCATCTGCAACGAAACCCTCAATAAATCGACAATCCTACATAAAATCGACTTTAAGCAACGCAAAGTCTTGCGTCTAGCCTTTAGCTAATAGGGTGATTAGTCTAAACTCCAGTACTTTTAGAACTATCGTATCTAGAACATTTTTACAGATGAATTTTTGCTAATCCAAATTGCATAGGCTTAATATAGCTCATTCATAAGCCTCGCATCACAAAATTTAAGATTAGCCCTTAATTTCCTGAAAACTAAAATAGTGATTATTAGCTAAAATTCTGTTTTGATCAACCGTCAAGTTTTGTAGAGCGATCGCTATTTGGGACTACCGCAACATTCAAAATTTGCTACACTGAAAAAAACAGATACATTGACTCACCATGTATTCCACAAACCAAAACCAACAAATTTTAGAAGCGATCAGCCAACTTAGTCAGCAGCAGATCCAAATAGTTTTGCGATTTATCCAAACATTGCAACCCAAAAAGCTTTCTAACCCAAATGCCGCACCATTCGATCCACTAACAAACTTTATTGGAGCCACCAATCACGGCAATCTCGCCCAACAAATTGACCAAGACCTCTATGAGTAACGCCATATTCATCGATACATGGGGATGGCTTACCCTAAATGAAGCTGGTTCTAAATTAGTTTGTGTTTGATAAATACACCGATACCCCTTCCATTGAGGGAAGAAGCAATCAGAAGATTTCGGAGCCAGTGGTTATGGTA
>JAYUSC010000242.1:0-4301 GCA_043755885.1 Pseudanabaena sp.
AATTAAAGGGGTATCGAACCCCTTTAATTAACGCGCTTACATCCCGTCGCTCATTCTTGTAAACGAATAGAGCGCGGGGCTTTCGCTTATTAGCTAAAACCGAAAAAAACGAGTGGCGGCGCTTTGCGCCGTCACTCGCTTTTTTCGGTGATCGCTATATGATTAACCTAAGCCCTCTGCGATCCCCATAAATGTCCCTTGTTAATTTTGTAAATAAAGTTCAGCAGTTTGTTTTAGTAGCGATTATCAGCGTTGGTTATTTTGCGATCGCAATTCAACCAGCATGGGCTACATCCTTTGCTGTGAGAGTTTTTGATGGCGATAACATCACGCTTGTCGATCGCGGCATCAAAACTAAAGTGCATCTCGCCTGTATTGATGCGCCTGAATTACTGCAATCCGAGGGACAACATGCTCGCAAAGTTTTGCAAAACATCCTTGACGATGAAGAGGTTTATATAAAGGTATTTAAAAAAGATAAATTTGGGCGTTACACCGCCGAAGTCTTAGCGGGTGGACAAAATGCTAACAAAGTCATGGTGTCTCTAGGGCTAGCCCATTATGATCCGCTTCAAGAGAGAGATTGCCAAGGCTATGATGCGATCGAAGCAAAGGCTAAAGGCGATCGCTTAGGAGTCTGGGCAAATGGTACTGAGGTGATGTTGCCAAGTCAGTTTCGGCGCGACAACAAATTATTAGGCGTTGGCTACTAGCCACAAAAAAAGGAGCGCGATGCGCTCCTTTTTTTATTAACTATCGCGGCGGCGAAAACGACCTCTACGCTTAGCATTTTCAGCTTTACGCTTACGTTTTTCGCCTGCGGTCTCATGGTACTGACAGCGACGAATATCTGCTAGTAAGCCAGCTTTCTGGATTTTTTTCTTAAATCGACGCAGAGCCGATTCAATCCCTTCATTTTCACCAACGATTATTTGTGTCATGCTTATTTTGGTAGCAAAGTATTGTTCTTAATTATGCTGTAGTTTGGCGCATTTTAATTTAGGCGACGGGTATCTAGCTTAGCAAATCTCAGCCCAATTTGTAAAGTCTTATTTTGTTAGAGCAGGGCAACCGCACATGTTCACGAATAAACAACGAAACAAAGAAGACAAAGTAAAATGACCAAAAGATGCATTTGAGAGAATATTTGCACGATTGAGAATCCCAGCGATGAAGCTTTATCAACAATTGTCGGGTATAGATCTTCTCCACCAAATGTCATGCGCGGTTGTGCGATCGCAGATTCTAATCCGCCCAAGTCTCGAACACCTTCAGATCCGCCTGAGCGTTGTGTAACTTGATGATGGATATCAAGGATTTCGCCTAATGTGAGATAACGAATCATGCTAAACGACGGTAGAGTTCAGTATTTTTTTGGAGTACATAGCTTACGGCTTCGTTAAACTCGTTCTTAGGACTAGACAACCAATTTTCTATGCTTGCTTGCAATAAATCTTCGGGAGATACTTGACTCTCTTGAGCTAACTTTTGTATTTTTTGAAGTTGCTCATCTGGAAGATTAATAGTAATAGAAGCCATCAAAAACTTCTTAAATATTCTGGTTGACTAAGATTATAGCGCGATCGCACTGTCTATGATTTGCATTGCGATCGCAGAATAAATAGCTAACGTGATTTGCGATCGCTAAGTTTTTTCAATAATGCGTCGAACTTCTGCAACTTCAATTCCATCACAGCCATCATCATGTCGATGAGCGATTCAAAAGGTAGAGATAAATTTACAGTTACTTGGGTTGCCTGCATAGTAGTAAGGCTTAATCGCTCGATGAATTGATAATGTTGCCACCAAACTAAAGATTATTTTCCTGAGTGTTAGGCAATGTTGTAACCGCAGTGGATTGGTTCTGTTGCGTCACTCTGATCAGAAATCTTAGGGCTTCATTGACTGCATCAGCGCTAGGAAATATTGCGGCGACATCAGGTTCTAAGCGCACTGTTGAACCACCAAAGCTCTTGCGTCCTGAGCCGAGCTTTCTTACACGTAGACTTTTGAGGTCATATTCTGCTCTAAGGTCATCTTCTAGTTCTAAATTAACCTTCTTCATATATTTCACGCTCCGATTTTGTAACTTCTCTGGCACTGATGATCCGAATTGATTCTCTTCTCTCTGTATAGGAAACAATTAACAATCGTCCTCGATTTGATTCGCCGACAATTAGGTAACGATCTTCGTCGTCTGAGTGGTCTAGGTCGTAGAAGTCAACATAAAGCGGATCGTCAAAGATGGTTTTCGCTTCAGTGAAGGAAATTCCGTGCTTTGCCAAGTTTTTGACTGCTTTGTTGTCGTCCCACGCATATTTCATAAGACTATTTTAGCAAGTATTTCAAGCGATCGCACTGTCTATAATTTGCAATGCGATCGCAAAATAAATTGCTAATGTGATTTGCGATCGCTAAGTTTTTTCAATAATGCGCCGAACCTTTGGAACTTCAATCCTATCCCAGCAAAAATGTTAAATTGAGTTTCCGCTAATCTCCACCAAAGATTCACCTGTAGATAGAATTTCTAATGCTCTAGGTAAAGTAGCAATTAGAATCTCTTTCAATTGGGCGTTGGATGTATTGCCAAATGTTAACCAAATAACTTGTGGTGGTGATCCGAGCCGTTCAACTAGATCGACAAAATCACTATCTTTGGTCATAAAAATAATTTGTTGAGCTTTGCCTGCTTCAAAGATTTCAGGATCTTCTGCATCTCTTAAACCTAGATCTCGTAAAGCGAAGGCGCTTATGTTAAAGGTTTTAGAGATCCAAGGGGCGATCGCAGGTGATAAATGAGCATCAATCCAGATGGTCATGCGACTAATACGGGATGATTGAGTTTACGCGATGCGTAGGCTAGTGCTGCTTTTAGGTCATCTCTTTCTAAATCGGGCATTTCTTCTAAAATCTCTTCGGCATTGAGTCCAGCTACAAATAAGTCGAGAACATCTGAGACGCGAATTCTCATGCCTCGAATGCAGGGACGACCGCCGCATTGTCTGGGGTTGATTGTGATTCTTTTAAGTAATTCTGGCATTTGATTTAGTTCCCTAATACCTTTTTCTAGTATTAATGAGTTGTACGGTGTCTCATCATTTCGATGAGCGATTCAAAAGGGATAGATAAATTTACGGTTACTTGAGTTGTCTGCATACTAGGAAGATTTTTTTGTGGGTTGCAATGCGATCGCCAAATCATCTCAATATCTGGATAAAAATTATTTGCTAGCAACAAGATACGCAGCTATTGGTTTTGGACGTTTGGTAACAATTTCCCAGTTAAGATGAGTTGGAGGATTGAGAAAATTTTGATAGGCTAATGCCATTTGCTGGGCAGCCTCAGAAAAAGGCATTTTACCTGTGGCTGTTCCTAATCCTGGACAAGCAACAATTTCTATAGCTTGAGCATTATTTTGGTTGTGTTCCCTAACGGCTAAGAGCATTGCCCACATTGCTACATAAACATTATCAGTATGAGAGATTTGCATTGGTAAACGCATAGTAGGTGTATGCGCAATAAAGGGATGCTTTGGATGTTCAGTTTTAATAATCATGGATGTACCAACAGGTTGCTCTCCCAAGTATTTTTGCAGGATATTTGCCTGAACGCTTTGCATTAGTTTCTGTCCAAAAAAATCAATGATAGCTAAATCCACTCCACCATCCATCAAACCAAAAGAATTTGCTGCGCTTACCATACAGTCAAAATTTGACAGGTTTTGAAAGTAGCCTTGAACTATTTCTATATTTGGTAAACCTTGAAAGTAAGATTCCCAACTTCTACATAGTTCTACTTTAGGCGCTACTAATATTAATTTTTGCAAGTTGTCTTCCTCTTTTCATAGATTTGCGATCGCAATATAGCCATGATTCAAAGACCATCAAAATCTGTAGCAGCAAACTCTTTCTGAATCTGAGAAAGCTCAGCTTGAATTTGCGGATCTTGTGCCATTGCTGCTAGTTCATTTCTAATCCGAACTTGATGCGCTATATGCTCCAAAAGCCATAACTGCTCAGTTAGATTAAGAGCATCTATAGATCTCGTAATTGTCTTAAGATCGCTTGATTTTTCTTGAGTAAGCATAGTCTCTGTCCTTAAAGATCATAACGTTTTGCTTGAGATTGTTTGCGTAACTGCCGAGCGTAGGTCAGGCTATCCTTAATATCGGTAAGATTCTCCCACACACCCATCAAAGATTAATTTTAGCTAATAAGCGAAAGCCCCGCGCTCTATTCGTTTACAAGAATGAGCGACGGGATGTAAGCGCGTTAATTAAAGGGGTTCGATACCCCTTTAAT
>JAYUSC010000243.1:0-1858 GCA_043755885.1 Pseudanabaena sp.
GTTCCCAACAAAATGGTGGGAGATGCTACTCACACTTATACAGTTCAGGCTAAGTCTGGGCAAGTGCTCAGTACTTCGATAACAGGTAGTGGGTTATTATTTACTGTTCTGAATGCTCAAGGTGTCCCCCTCTCCAATGCCGTTAATGTTGTAAATGCTGATGTGACAATTCCATCTGATGGAGCCTATGTAGTTCAACTAAAAGGAATTGGAGGGACTACTGAAATTCCCTATCAATTAAAATTTAGTCTTAAAGATACTGCGATCGCACAACCAACCGCCATTCCTACAACTCCTCCCTTAACTTCTCCACTAGTATCACCAACTCCAACATTGGGGACACCTGTTCCAAATCCTCCTACACCTGTAGCAACGCCAACACAAGCACCACCACCACGAATTGAAATCAAAGTTAGAAATAGATAGATTAAAGATGGTGCAAAGCACCATCTTTATAGCTGTACACAAAAGAGAGACCTGTTAATTGGCAGGCTGTTGTCTAATTTTTTGCATGACAGACTCTATGTACTCTGCTTTGCTCTTTGTATATGATTCTCGATCACTCGAAAAGCGTTGAGCAAAATCGCACTTTACCTGTGCATATTTTGCTGCTTCGTCTGAATGCCTGCGAAGGTAGTCCCGAAACAGCAAACGCTCCCACAACACGCTGTCTGGCTCAACCATATGGATATGATGAGTGCGTGGACTATTAGGTGGTAAGCCTTTCACAAAAAACATCCGTTGAAGGTCTGGATTATCAAACCAGTAAGCGTAGCCCAAATGCTCTAGCTGAGAAATTGCAACTTTTTTTGCTTCTGCAAGTGATCGTACCCCTACCAATAAATCAATGATGGGTTTTGCTGCCAATTCTGGAACTGCCGTGCTACCAAAATGCTCAATTCGAGTGATGAGATCGCCGTCTAAAACCGCCCGAATATGTGCAGCTTCCTGCTTAAAAAGAAATACCCAGTTTGGATCGTACTCAACAATAACAACTTTATCCATTGGTCTGAAACTCGTTGATCAGGAACTGGACTAACCTAACACCAAACATCCCACAGACAAGCTTGAAATACTCTCCCAACTTAGAGACGAAGCCAGCTAACTCTCTTTTGGGTTTTACTTGATGACAGCTATAGATTTGAGAACATTATGAAAATATATGGAATTGACTTTACTAGCGCTCCTAGCAAAAATAAAGTGATCACCTGTGCAGAAGCTTGGCTAGAAGCAGATATTTTAGATATTCAGAAGTTCTATCGTTTTACAAATTTCCCTTCTTTTATGGGCTTTTTGACGCGATCGCCTATCTGGATTGCAGGAGTAGATTTTCCATTAGGGCAACCTCGGAAGCTAATCGAAAACTTACAATGGGGGAAGACTTGGGCTGAATATGTCGATCTCATAGGTCAGATGAGCAAACAGGAATTTGTGGAAACTTTAAATCAATATCGTCAGGGTCGAGCTGATGGCGATCGCGAACATCTGCGCCAAACCGATCGAGGCACAGGGGCTATTAGTCCGATGAAAGTCTATGGTGTACCCGTTGGAAAAATGTTTTTTGAAGGCGCACCAAGAATGCTTGCCGCAGGATTTAGCATTTTGCCCTGTTATCCCACCGACGATCCAAGAATTTTGATTGAGATTTATCCTGCACTAATGGCAAGGAGCATCATCGGTAAACAGAGCTATAAATCTGATGATAAACGCAAACAAACTAATGAAATGCAATTATTGCGTCAAGAAATAATTAATCAGGTGCGATCGCAAATATTTACGACAAAGTATGGTTTTGTTGCTGAAATCGATAACCAGCTAATCAGTGAATGCGTGAGTGATGCTTCGGGAGACACGATTG